>JAFSTJ010000119.1 GCA_017450525.1 Victivallales bacterium
AATGTCTTCAGCAGGGATGAAGCCTTTTCAAAAAGCGTGACACTATCTTGCCAGCATTGCCTCGAAATGTCCCTGTCTGTACTTTTTAGCGCTTCACATCCCCTCACGATACCCGCCCCCCAGTATGCCATTGGATTTTCGGGGTTGAATCTCCAGGCGCGGTTGAACTCCCTCATGGCTTCATTTCTGGTGGCAGCATTGAAGCCAGCGCGGACTGCACTATCGGAAAGACGCTTTCTGGAAGAGGGAGGATACATCACTCGCTGCCGCGCAATCCCCTGCCTAGCCACTTCCTCTTCGCTATAAAGGAGCTGGCATTCAGTGATGGCTACTCTATTGGCCATTTGCTCTGGATTGGAATCTAAATCTCTGGCCCAGACAAAAGTTTGCGTCACCATTGCAAACAGCCAAACCATCACTGCAAAATCGTGCGAACTACGCATTCTGAACATTGCAAATCTATTCTGTTCCATCTTGTGTCACCATTATTTCCATGGTTTCTTCAATTGTTATCCACTAGTGGTTCTATTGTCACCTTCGTTCCTCCACTTAATCTACCTCGTCCATAGCGCATTGCAATCGCATGGTGCGGAATTGACGAGGGGGAGAAGAACGATTAGCGTATAGGAATGATGAACCTGATGTCGTCTGTGCTCTTCTGTCCTGAGCCGTATTCGGCTTTCTTGTTGAGTCCACCGTCGTCGATGCCGTTTGGACCCACACTCCAGATTTGAACAGCCTCAACGGTCTCTTCCTGTGGTTCTGATGTCCAGTATCCCCGAACTTTTGAGGTCTCATCGTTGTCTTCGCCTGTGCCAGATGTGTCATCCGCCTCCCAGTGTTTGAGCCATTTGCAGTGGTAACGAATGACCTTGCAGTCTCCTTTGCGGTATTGCAACGGCTTGTCGGTAAACGGGTCAGGCGGCAATTCCTCCAGGGTATCTGGATAGACGCCAGTTTGCCTTTTATGCAGTTCCGCCATCAGCAGGCTGCGCAACACACGGCTGGAGGCGATGAAATGCTTGCGGGCTTTTATCATACTACCGAGATTTGAGGCAATCATATCCACAAACACGCTGCCAGTGGTCTCTTTCGGGAGTTGATCCAAACGTGACGCCTTCATCGCCCTTGCGTAGTCTTTTGCACTCTTCGCCGCCAGCCACCAAGCCTGAGGGAAGAAGAAGCGAATGGAACTGTACTTCAGGCATGCCTCTGTCTCTGGATTCCAGCTCTCCATACTTCCAAAGTCGCTTTCTGCCAGACAATGAAGCATATTCAGCCCAGCCACCGCTTCGCAAAAGACTAGATTCTTCTCCTTCTCGGGCCGCATCATCGTTTCTTCCCATCTCAGCAGCAGCACAGCTTGCTCCTCCAGCCATTCTCTGGGCGTTTCCAAATGCGACGATATTATTCTGGCGAGCATGTTATTTCGCCTCATGGCGGTTTTCCTCAGGTAGACCTCGCCCAGTTCAAAGGGGGCTTTGTAGAGATAGTCCATCAGAGTGTCAACGATTCCAAGGGATTTGGCGGCTGCGTTGAAATCTCCGTCATCAATGGCATATCGGCAGCGACTTTCCTCAACCATTGCCAGTGAATCACATAGATAAAGGTCATGGGACGTTATGCCTGCTATGTAATTATTACTGTAGTCTCGCTGGTATGGAGGAAGTGGGGAAGCCAGAAGTTCATCAAGACACGCCTCTTTCAGACTGGCAAAGAAGGCATTTCTGTGCCTCTCATACAGTTTTAGTGGAAGAATGGCATCTGGATGCAGATAGCATGAATCATCATCAAAGCTGATGTGCTTTTTATGTTCTTCATCATAGCGGTCACTAGCCGCCTTCAGTTTTTTCCAATAGTCTGGCTCTGGCGTTTCACCACCGTAGTAGAGTTTTTCCACTTCGGTTCCTGTCATTGCACGTCCGAAAAACGCCTCCAATTCCTGCACCGCCCTGTGGTACTGAAAGGTGTTTATCACTGAAAACGTGAACGTCACGGCGTATGTTCCTGCAACAATATACCATTGAATGCGGATGCCACGCGTGAACAGTCTGCGGAGTTGGATGCCAGAAAGCCGCGCCAAAATGTGCCCCGTGAGAAGATAGGCCGCGCCAAGCAACACGAATCCGACGAGGGTGAACCAAAAGCAGCCGCCACCGCTCAGACGAAACAAATAGCAAAATGGAAGGACATAGGGAATGTCCTTGCCGAACCAGTGTATGGGATGCAGGCCTGTCGGCACCTTTTCCTCAAAGGGATCAGCCAGAAACAGTAGCGTGGAGAATACGAGAAAACTGCCAATCCAGGCCAGTATGCCAGCCAGCAGTTTTGTAGGCGGCACAATTGACCGAAACAGAAAGCAAATGGCAGGGATGCACAAGAAGAACACATTCCAGTAAAAAAGGTAAAACGCTCCTCTGTCCAATCCAATGAGGAAATAAATCTTGGAAACAATGAATACTCAATCAGTGAAAAGAAAAACGCAATCGCCAGTGTCACCAGTAAAGTCAATCCTATTCTTTTCTTGAAATCTGGTGTTTCCCGCGCCCAATGGAAGGCCACCCTAGCCACAAGGAACAGAATGTACAAAGACGGCAAAAGGAGGGTGAAAGAATAAAGATAGTGGGGTGCATCGAACATGCTAATGCGGCGGCTATGGATTGCCAGTCCCGCGCACAGCAAAGTGAAGCATACCCATCCAAGAAACAGTAGCAGCGTCATCCCGAAGAACGCGCCCTGCGCGGGCTCGCCCCAGAAGAAGATTTTGCGGAGGAGGTGCTTCATGGTGTTGTGTTAACCTTATGTTGGCAGGTATGTGCGTTGTCGTTTTTGTCACTCATCTAATATAACCTCCAACTGCGCATTTCAACCGCGTGGCACGGAATAGAGGAAGGTCATTTATCTTGCTTCCAACGAGCCATCTCTGCCGATATGTAATCTTCCCCTATTGCTTCCTATACACAGGACTGCCTGTAGAAATCA
>JAFSTJ010000120.1 GCA_017450525.1 Victivallales bacterium
GTCCACTGACCACTGTCCACTGACCACTAGAAATATGCACATACTGTTTTGCCTTGATTATTATTATCCCCATATTGGAGGTGCTGAAATACTGTTTCAGAACCTTGCCGAGGGGCTTGTGAGGGCAGGGCATAATGTGCAGATTGTTACGCAGATGGTATTTGGGGCGGAAAAGCACCAGATTCACAATGGTGTTGAGATTTTCAGGGTGAACACCTTTGGCTCCAGGTATCTATTCCCATTTGCTGCAATGCCTGCGATGCTTCGTTTGGCAAAGAATGCTGATTTGATTCATACAAGCACATTTGCAGCCGCCTTGCCAGCCTGGCTTGCGGCAAGACTGCGCGGAAAAAAGATATTGCTGACTGTGCACGAGGTCTGGATTGGCAAATGGTCGGCAGTATCGGATGCGGGATGGCTGTCCAATGCGATAAACTCAGTAGCGGAACGCTTGATATATGTGCCTCGCTATGATGGATATATTGCGGTATCAAATGCCACAGCCAGGGCATTGCGAGGCTTTGCAAAGTCGTCAATTGAAGTAATATACAATGCGGTGGACTACGAACATTGGAATCCAGAACGCTATGACGGTAAAGCGGTTCGCAAAAGCCTTGGGCTTGATGACTGTTTTTTGTTTTTGTTCAATGGCAGGCCAGGCCGTTCCAAGGGGTTGCCTGTCTTGCTGAGGGCCTTTGCCAAGATTGGTGTTGAGAATGCCAGGTTGCTGGTGCTGGCAAGCCGAAGCAAGGCATGCCAGGCGGGCTATGACGAGGCTGTGCAACTGGTGGATGAACTTGGACTGCAAGACAAGGTTATTTTCAAGTCATCTGTGCCTTATGGTGAATTGCCTGGCATTGTTGCGGCAGCAGATTGTGTATGCGTGCCCTCTCTGTCCGAAGGCTTTGGCTTCTGCGCCGCAGAGGCTTGCGCCTTGGGCGTGCCTGTAATCGCAACGGACAATGCTTCTCTGCCAGAGGTGGTGTGTGGCAAATATCTTCTTGTGCCTCCAGGAGACAGTACTGCCTTTGCAGAAGCAATGAAACGCGCAATGAACAACGACTATCAAGTTTCCGAACCAAAGCACTTCACCCAGGAAGCCAACCTTAACGCACATATTGCGTTGTATAACAGATTTTAGTTTTGAAAAACAATGTGTAACCATAAACTAAGAGCAGGTTTTTCCAGAGTGGACATTACTCCCCGCATTGGAGTGGAACTTACTGGATATATTGCTTGGCCTCTACGTGCTTCAAAAAGGATTCTAGCGCCGCTTGAGGCCAGGGGAATAGCACTTGAATTGGGGACTGAAAGGGCCTGCATTGTATGCTGTGACCTGTGTCTAATGTCTCCTGACATTGCGGATAAAGTTTTGCAGGCAATTTTGGCAAAACTGCCATTTTTGACAAGAACAAACATCATGGTGCTATGCTCCCATACGCATTCTGCGCCATCGGCTAATTTTGATATAGGCAATGGCATGCCTGACCCAGTCTATCTGGAATTGCTCCCGCACAAGATTGCCCAGGCGGCGTCAAAGGCGTTTGACGAATTGTGTGAAGTAAATGTATCTCATGCTGAAGTTCCCTGCCAGCAGATAGCAATAAACCGTGTATATGACAGATTCTTTGATACACCTGAAAATGTGCTGCAGGATGACTGGCATCCAGACAAGCCGGAACTTACCGATGCCACTTGCCATA
>JAFSTJ010000121.1 GCA_017450525.1 Victivallales bacterium
CGCCGCCTGGGCATTAACGAGGTGATTTGCAAGGACACAGCCCAGGCAATCTGGGACAAGAGCAAGGAACTTCTTGCCAAGAAGGAATATTCGCAGCAGAGCATGATTCTGGATATGAACGTGGAGGCAATGTGCTCTACCGATGACCCTGTTGACACGCTGGAATACCACCAGGCGCTTGCTAAGTCCCGTCTGGCTGGCCGTGTCCGTCCCACATTCAGACCAGACAAGGCAATGAACATCGCCAAGGCTGGCTGGCAGGATTACATGGCTGCTTTGGAGAAGCGCTGGAATACCAAGTTCGCCACAATTGATGACCTGATGGCGACGCTGAAGACAGCCCATGACTTCTTTGCCGAGAACGGGTGCCGTGCCAGTGACCATGGCGTGAATGTGCCCTGGTCATACCAGTACACCAAGACACAGGCGAACACCGTGTTCAAGAAGGCTATGGCTGGCAAGCCTCTTACCGAGGCGGAGGTCATCTGCTATATGTCGTATTTCCTGAATGAAGTGGCTGAGATGGACGCGGAAAAGGGCTGGGTCTTCCAGATTCACATCGGCGCGGTACGCGATGTGCGCGATTCACTTTTCAAGAACATAGGCCCCGATTCAGGAGGCGACATGGGCGACCACATGACAGATTACCTTACACCGCTGCTGCCATTGCTGAACCGCTTTGACAATCGCCTCAAGACTGTGCTCTACAACATGCACCCCGCACACAACGCCACATTGGCGCAGTTGACACGCGTGTTCGGCGAAAAGGTTTGCCTGGGACTGGCATGGTGGCTGAATGATTCCTACATTGGAATGCGCCGTCAGTTGGAATATGTGGGTTCAGTGGATGTGCTGAGCAATATGTCGGGCATGGTTTCTGATTCACGCAAGATCATGAGTTACGGCTCGCGCCACGAGATGTTCCGTCGCAGCCTGAGTTTTGTCTTGGGTGAAATGGTGGACAGGGGCCAGATGCCTCAGGAAGTGGCAGTTCAACTAGCTTCAGATCTGGCTTACAGTAGGCCAAAGTCATTCTTTGGCTTCTGATTGAACGCAGCGTTTTTGCGCTGCACACCCAACTGCGCTATGTATGTATAAAATGATATAAAAATGCAAAATAAAGAAAATGATATGCAATTCAAGATGAGCTATTCAGGAGACAGCAGGTTTGCGTCTTTGCTGGAGAACCCGTCTTTTTCCATAGTATTGGAACTGCCTGTAGCGGATGAAAATGCCACGATAAAGGAGTTATTGAAGTTTGCGGCGGAGAGTCAGTCCATATTTGCGACGGCTTTGCTTGATGGAAGCGATGCTGCGCCAGATAAGAGTCAGCTTGACTTTGCGGAGGAGGCGATATCCGTAACCGCGAAGCCTGTCATATCCTACATCAGTGGCAGAGGGCGCAATGAAGACGATGTGCGTTCAATCCTGAACAAGTTGCGTACTCTTGGACTGCGGGACTTTGTTGCTGTGACTGGTGACTGGCAAAAGGGAACAAGTTCCTATATGGATTCCATTGATATAATGCGTGCCATTGTGGATACAGGCGAGGACAATTGTGTGGGTGGCGTGGTCAATCCATTCAAATACCTGCACGAGGACCAATTCTTCCAGTATTGCAAGTTGATTGCCAAGACGAATGCGGGTGCGCATTTCATCGTTGCGCAGGCTGGCTGGGATATGAAAAAATACCAGGAATTGATTTGGTTCCTGCGCTCCAGGGAGATACTGGTGCCTGTAATGGCGCGTATTTGTGTGATTGACACGGTCGATGAGGGGTTGCTGTCCAAGGGACTGCACCCTGGCGTGTTTGTGCCATTGCACATTGCAGCCGCGGCGCAGCGTAGTGGCGCGGATGCTGCTCGTTTCACATCAGAGCAGGCCTACACCGCCGCATTTCTGGCGGCGGGCTGCCGCCTTATGGGATACAATGGCATACAGATTTCGGGCATACATACGCCAGGTGAACTGGAGGCATTCCAGAACAAACTTGATGAAATCTTGGAGAAATACCAATCATTCGAGGCGTGGGCGACTGCGTGGAATGATACCTACAAGGATATGGCATTCGTGCCTGTGATGTCAAATCTGGGCGGAAAACTGCCATTCTACCTGTATGGCTCGCTTATGGAGCCTGAAATACAGTCATTCGATGCTAGGGCTGCGAAGTCATCCGAAGAGACAATTCCATCACCTTCACTGGCGGATAGAATGCGCTACTACTTCCTGGCAAGGCAGGATACCCCTGAATGGATTCGCAAGTCTGCAAAATGGATGGCACGCTGCAAATATACTGACGAGCAGTTGGAGGGGCTGATGGGGCTGGAGCCAGAACTGTGCCCGAAGGGGCTTTTGAAAATGCCCTGCGGCAACAGCAGTCCTGGCGGCATTTGCGAATGTGGCGAGAACCCATGCGTGTTCCAACGCATTGCCCGTCTGGCGTTGAAAAATGGCCTGGTTTCCAAATTGGAGGGGGATAGGCAGCAATGATTATCAGCACAAATGGCGAAGAGGCGACCCATGCCCTTGGCATGAAGATTGCCTCGCTGCTTTCTTTCGGGCAGACTTTGCTTTTATGCGGCGAACTTGGCGCTGGCAAAACCGTCATAAGCCGTGGCATTGCACGCGGTCTAGGCATAACCGAGCCTGTCACCAGCCCTACTTTTACAGTAGTCCAGGAATATAGGTTGCCAAAGGGCAATATGTTCTATCATCTGGACATGTACCGCATCGATGGCGAGGAGGCGGCCCTTGCCTTCGGCATAGAGGATTTCCTTTTTGCGCCTAATGCCATTACCCTGGTGGAATGGCCTGAACGGATACCTGGCCTCCTTCCTGTGCCGCCTGCTATCAAACTTGCATTCCAGCACTGCGACTACGATTTCCGCAAGATAACGATACCAGATGAACTAGGTGCTCGCCTTTTGGAACTTGGGCTTCCTGAAGGCTGCTCCATTTCAAACTGATGTCACTCCTTAATGTAAAATCCCTGTCATTTGATGTTCACGGCAAGAGGCTGTTGTCCGATGTGTCGTTGGAACTGTCAGACGGGGATTTTGTGTTGCTGGCAGGTAGCAATGGCGTGGGCAAGACTACGCTATTAAAATGCATCGCACTTCTGGAAAGTGAATGGAGCGGTGATATTCTGTTCCTGGAACGCAGTATCCGAGATATGGACAGGATGCAACGCGCAAAGGCTATTGCATATCTGCCCCAGAGGCTGGACAGTCTGCCGGACTTCTCTGTGCGGCATTTCATGAGAATATGCCGATATGCCTGGCAGGACAATGACGAGGCGCCCATACTTGAGGCGGCGGAAACGCTGGGCATCGTGGAACTGCTGGAACGGCATCTGACTACATTGAGCGGCGGCGACTTGCAGAAGGTGCTGGTGGCTTCCGCTCTGGCGCAGAAGCCGCGCCTCATGTTGTTGGACGAGCCTACTGCCTCCCTGGACCCCGTGCAGAAACTGGAAATTGCCTCGCTCTTGCGGAAACTGGCCAAGGACATGGGCATTGCCATTCTCATGGTGTCCCACGATGTGCAGTCCTGCGCCAAATATGTGGACTATGTGCTTCCCATGCGTAATGGAAGCCTTCTTGCAATGCAATCACCCGATGACTTTCTGGCGAAAATAGACGATGTATATCGCAGCGTATGACTGATAGACTGCTGGGATTATTGCTGTTTGTTTTGTTTCTGCCGCTGATGTTCTTGATTGCGGCAATATCCTTTGTTTGCTTTGGCAGACGCTTCATTTTTACATCTACCAGGCTGGGTTATCTGGGCAGGCCATTCAAAATCTTCAAATACACGTCCATGGAGCATTGGAGCCAGGAACGTTTCGAGGCATATCTGGAGCAGCATGCCGACTGCAAGCAGCAGTGGCAGCAGAAGCACAAACTATACAATGATCCACGCTGCTGTGCCTGGGGCAATTTTCTGCGGCGTTTCAGCCTGGACGAGTTGCCGCAGTTGTTGAATGTAATCCGTGGCGAAATGGTCCTTGTGGGACCGCGCCCGATAATTGAGGAGGAAGTACCGTTGTATGGCAGCATGGCAGAAACGCTCTTCAGCGTAAAGCCAGGCATGACAGGGCTCTGGCAGGTTTCTGGACGCAATCTTACCACATACCGCCGCAGAGTGGCAATTGACGTCTATTACGCGAAGCACAAATGCGCCATACTTGACGTTTGGATTCTGTATAGGACTTTATTCGCCGTTCTAGGCGGCAGGGGCGCGTTTTAAACAAATTTTCGGAGACGTTTTTAATTACTTGTTCCCTTGAAAAAAAGAGCAACAAGGGGTAAAATATGACTTGTACTTGGGATGCTCTGATATTATGCATCTTTAAGAATTACGACATGATTATACAGGATAATGGCAAATGAATAAAGGACTATTAGCTCTTGTGGCAGAAAGAACAAAGCATTTTTTGGAAAGCATGCCTAAGAGTTTACGCAAGAGCAAGGGGCAGTTTTTCACGTCTCTTGAAACAGCCCGATTCATGGCTGGTATGTTTGACTTGTCTCTTGCGCCTGAATGCATAAGGATTCTTGACCCTGGCGCTGGCAGTGGGATGCTTTCCGCTGCGCTTGTGGAGCGTTTGAATGAGTTTGGCTCTGCCCAAAACATTCATTTGACCTGTTATGAAACAGACAAGGATATCAATGGACTTCTTGCGGAAAATCTGGAGTTGATTAAGGTCAATTCATCTATTCCGCTGGAATATGAGCTTTTGTCAGAGGATTACATTATTTCACAGCAAAGCGATTTCCGTGAAGAAATTCTTGCTTCAAATAACCCGCCAAAGTACGATCTTATAATTGCAAATCCACCATATTTACGATTGTTACGAAACGATGCCTCCGCATTGGCCATGCCAGGAATAGTTCATGGTGCGCCGAACTTGTACTTCCTTTTTGCTTCCATGTCCTTGTTCAATTTGAGGAAGGGTGGCGAAATGGTATATATAATACCGCGCAGCTGGACTTCTGGATTGTATTTTCTGGAATTCAGAAAGTATCTGTTGTCTAGAGGAAGAGCCATGCACATACACTTGTTTGCGAGTAGGAACAAGGTGTTCAGGGAAGAGGAAGTCCTGCAGGAAACAATGATTATAAAAATCCGAAAAACATCTGATACTCCTGAAAATGTGCTTGTTACCACCAGTCATAGCAGTGTGGATTTCAATGAAATGACTTCTCTAAATGTTCCTTATGCATCAATTGTCGCGGGGAAGGATACATACGTTTTCCTGCCAACAAGCAATGACGAAATGGAGGTCATAAGTAAAATCCATTCATATAGCAGTACTTTGCCTGATGAGGGCTTCAGGATGAGAACAGGCATTGTGGTGGATTTTCGCCAGTGGAATGAGTTGCGGAGGCAACCAGGCGAGCATATAGTTCCGCTTTTCTATAGCCAGCATATACGCAATGGCAGAGTAAACCACAATCCATCTGGCAAGGAATTCGATTGGATTGTGGACGCCAAGCCAGGACTTATTCAACGGAACAAGAATTATGTGTTCTGTAAACGCTTTACTGCAAAGGAAGAGGCACGTCGTCTGCAATGCGGCATATATATAGCCGAGGATTTTCCTGACTATGATTTCATAGGTACGCAGAATAAAATCAATTATGTTGATTTGACTGATGGGGCAAATATGGATTTGCCAGCAGCATACGGGATTTATGCCTTGCTTAATTCAACATTGTTTGACAAATACTATCGCATTCTGAACGGCAGTACCCAGGTAAACAGCACTGAAGTTAACTCAATACCAGTGCCGCCTGGGGATATTATTAGGCAAATAGGGCGTAGAATGCTTGAGGCTGGAGAACTTACAACCCAAGTTTGCGACAGTATTCTTTTGGAGGTTGCTTATGGGTAAAATTGAAGAAATTAGATTGTTTTTAGAAAATATAGGAATGCCAAAAGAACAACTTGCTGATATATGCTGTCGTTCTTTGTTGGCGATGGCTGGCCTCACCGAAGAAATGTCATGGAGTTCTGCTACAAACCATTGGCTTCGCATTCATGATATAATTGCATTCTGCAATGCAAATTATGGTACGACCTATGCTGAAAACAGTCGCGAAACATTTCGCAAGCAGGCCATGCATCATTTTAGGACGGCTGCACTTATTGAAGACAATGGAATGGCAACAAACAGTCCCAACTACAAGTATAGATTGACAACAGAGACCTTGAGTATTATCCAATCCATTTCTTCTCTAGAGTGGGAGGTGAGAATGAGGCATTTCAATATCAATCACCCTAAATTGATTGATGTTTATGCTAGTAAAAGACGCATGACACTTATCCCAGTAAAAATCAACAACCTTGATTTTACATTATCAACGGGAAAACATAATGAACTGCAAAAGGCTATAATTGAGAACTTTGCCCCTAGGTTTGCTCCAGGTGCCGAATGCCTTTATTTGGGCGATACCATTGAGAAGGCGCTTATTAAAAATGTTGAAAAGTTGCAGGAACTTGGTTTTGAAATCACCTTGCATGACAAAATGCCAGATGTCGTGCTTTATTCTGAAGAAAAGAACTGGATTTATTTTGTAGAAGCTGTGACTTCAGTAGGACCAATGAATCCCAAACGACTTTTGGAAATAGAAGAAATGACTAAAAATGTGACCGCAGGCAAGATATTTGTCACTGCCTTTCTCGATATCAGTACCTATAAAAGATTCATTGACACGCTTGCCTGGGACACTGAGGTTTGGCTTGCAGACATCCCTGACCATTTAATTCACCTCAATGGTGACAGATTTCTTGGCCCGAGAAATTAAGAGAAATTAGAAATTAGGA
>JAFSTJ010000122.1 GCA_017450525.1 Victivallales bacterium
TACATCGACTTTGTCCAATCAGATATCACTTGTGGGCAAATGATACAATGATGATTTGCCTACATTCATCAATAAAGAACAGCGATTTTTGTTTTTGGGTTGTAAGAAAGTCTTCATATTAGGTAGTTAAATTAATGAGAGCTAAAATCTAGAGGAAATGTTGTAATTGCCTTTTAGAAATGAAAACACAAGTGCAGGCAGATTATCTCATAAAGCAAAGGATATCAAAACAAGGAGAAAAAGCATGAAGACAATGGGAATGTGTATTTGGGTGGCAACTCTGATGGCATGGACGTTGCTTGCCGCTGATGGCAACAACTTGACTTCCACAAATGGCATCGATCCACTTAATGCTGTTGTGAAAATCAATACTGAAGCTTATGTGCCCAACTATTTCATCCCATGGCTTGACCATGGACAGAATGGCGCATCTGGTTCAGGCGTGGTCATTCGCGGCAATCAGATTCTTACCAATGCGCACAATCTCGTATATGCAACATATATTACCATAAGCAAGCAAAGCTCGGATGACATCTATGAGGTTAAGGTCAAGGCCATTGACCATGATTGTGACTTGGCGCTTCTTGAAGTAAATGATTCCTCGTTCTTTTCCGACATTACTCCGTTTGACATTGGCGAGACACCCCCTCCACAGACGCAGGTTTCCGTGGCAGGTTTCCCTATTGGCGGCGACGGTCTTTCCATTACTCAGGGCATCATTTCCAGAATAGAGATACAACCATACGTCCATTCCTGGAATTATCTTCTGGCAGCCCAGCTGGATGCTGCCGTAAATCCTGGAAACAGCGGCGGCCCCGTTATCAGCAACGGCAAGGTGGTAGGCATTGCATTTCAAGGCAACGACAATGGCGAGGGACTGGGATATATGATTCCATCTGAAATCATCCGCCATTTCCTAAGGGACATTGAGGATGGTAAGGTGGATGGCTTTGGTATGATAGGTTTTGGTTATACTTCGCTTGAGAATGAGGATGCTAGGGAGTATTTGAAAATGAAGAAGGGGCAGACAGGTGTGCGCATTGCCCGTGTCCTCAAAGTCAATAAGGATCTGCTTCATCTTGACGATGTCCTTCTGGCCGTTGATGGCGTGCCTGTTGCCAATAACGGCAATATCCGTACCAAGACTGGGGAGGCACGTTCATTCGTGACTCTTGTCCACCAAAAGCAAATTGGAGAAAAAGTGAAATTGACCATATTGCGGTCTGGCAAGGAAATCCTTGTCGAGCTTCCTGTTCGCAAAATTGAATACCAATGCCATGGTTATCTTTACGACCAGCTGCCTGACTTCTACATTACTGGTGGCTTTGTATTCACTTCATTGTCCTATAGTTTCCTTGAAGAATGGGGTAAACGAAATCCTCCAGAGGAATTGAACAGAAAGATGTTCCAGGAAAAAGACACCGACGATCAGGAAGTCATTGTACTTTCAACTGTTCTGGCTGACAGGTTTAACCGGGGATACCAGAACTTCAGATCCCAGATTTTGACCAAGGTCAATGAAAAAGCTGTCCGCAATTTGAAGGAACTAATATCCATTGTGGAAAATGACAAGGGAGAGTACATTACATTCTACTTTGGCGAAAAAACAACACCAGTTACGTTGAATAGAAAGAAGATGCTGAAGCAGACGCCTGTAATCCTGAAGCGCTATCGTGTGCCCTCTGACAGAAGCAAATCCCTGCAATAAGGGCAAGTTATAATTTCTATGCTCTGTTCCCCAAATAAGGTTGGCAATGGAGACCGTTTCGCGGTACTTGCCTTCTTGGGGTGACAGGGCGTTTATGTCATTGCAAATGTTCCAGGATATATTTGCAGTTGATTACCTTTTCGGCCAGGTCATTCAGGGTGTAGTAATAGTGGTTGCTTGCCTCGAAGCCGATGCGTGAATCCCTGCGCACTATCTCGAAGAGTATGCAGGCATTATGGATTTCCTGCAATATAAGTTCCTTTTGGTGCTGGCTGTGGTCTTCTCCTTCGTCCCTCATTAGCGTATAGCACAGTTGGCAGTTAGTGGAATTGAAGTGCAGGTATGTTACCAGCACCATCTTTGTCAGTTCCTGCAATTCGTATGCCTCTGTTTCATTTTGCGGTAGGGATTGTGCTTTCTGCAATATCTCCATTCCCTTGCTCCAACCGCTGATAATGGCATTGATCTGAGTCAGCATTTGAAGGGGGTCATACGGCCCGCACCATTTTTTCACGTCATCGTATGGGAAGCCAACCATGCTGGCTTTGTATCCACTTGGCTTCAAATGAAGTAGATTCATAGGACCATAATTGACTGGCGAGTAGTATAGCACGCTCACATTGAAGGGGAACTGCCTGAACGCCTCGCTGAAAATCCTCTCCGCCTTGATGACTTCTGCCGCCAGTTTTGGGTTGAAACGCGAAGCGGCAAGTTCTTCAGGCGTCGCACTGAGCAGTGCCAGGTTGCCGCCAGGATAGCCGCCCAAAGTCCAACTAAGCATAAGGCCATCCACTCTTGCCTTTGCAAGGTTGTCCAAATGCTCCTGGACCAGAAATGGCACTGGTATGTAGGGCACGGCTGACATTTCCCATGAGTTGTTCAACTGCACCTTGGCGCAAATCTTCAAGCCCGCCTTCTTGGCGTGCCTCCAAACGTCCAGCGTCTCTTGGCTGGGACCAACCTGCGATATGGAATAATCCACGAGATGCTGCTTTACTCCTGCGATTTCAGTTATCATGCCCCACTCGCTGACACTGTTGAGGTACACGTTCTTTGGCAGCAGGTCAATGATGGCCTTCTTGAATGACGCATTTTCCAAGTCGCCGATGTTTCTAGTCCAGGACCAGTCGTAAGCAATCATCTTGGCGTCAGGTGCGGAGGCGTGCATGCCACGTTCCATGGCGGAAATCACATCCGCTATTATTTGTTCAGGTGGAACCTTGCTGCAATATGGACATTCGCGGGAGCGTGTATGGGAATGACAGTGGGTTGCATTCTCGGATTGCGTGATGCAGAATATACCGCCAAGGTCGGGCACTTCGGCAAAAAGCCATTTCAACGTGCTTTCCAGCCATTCCAAAGGCTCCCTGCTGCGCGTTGTACAGATATACCAACTGTTTTTCTCCTCGTATGGGATGCCCTTCCACTGCGGTTTCTTGTCATAGAATTCAGGTGGCATCCAGCGTGGCTCGTTCAAGTACAGGTAGAGTTTCATGCCGTATTTTGCGCAGCGCCTGACGATGTCCTTTAGATTCCTTAGGCGTTTCTCCCTACCGATGGAATATTCCTCCGCACCTGGAATTGGATAGAGCAGATACAGCAGCGCATGTACCCAGATACCATTCACCCCCAGTGCAGAATAGCGTTTCAATAGATTTTCTGGCACGGGGTCCCTTTTCTCCGCCTCGCCAAACACATCGCCACAACTGGCGGCGTATGAGTGAATGAAGTTGAATTCAAAACGCCTGCGTTGTTTTTTTATAGGCAAGCCAGGGTAGGTATCCATAAAGGAAAATGGCTGCTCTTGATACTTGAGAAGCCCTTTGCGGAAATATGCTCCGCTTATGCTGACTATGTCCTGTGTCTCCTTTTTCTGTTCAGGCGTCAATGGCACATATTTTATCTTCGGGCAATCAGGCTTATGTCTGCCCAGTTTGGTGAAAAGGAAACCTTCCTCCTTCAGGGCGTATGCCATGCGTTCAGGCGTCCAGTCCAGCAATTGCAATAGTTGTTCATAATCCAGCAATTGCCAATTCTTGCGAATTAGCGTCAAATACCCATTTGTGAGCCATTTTGGGGAAACTTTGATATCGTTGGGAAGTCCCAGTTCATCTGCGGCCTCCCTGACCTGCTCAAGCGTACAACCCAATATCTCGGCAATCTTCTCATGTCTGACAACTTCCCAATTGCGCCACAGAAAAAGCTGCCAGTGTGTTGGAAAATGGCGATAATCCAGGCACTTCGGGAATGAGCCTATGGGTAAATCTTTGATATCCATTGCACTTGCCGTCTATGCCTTCGCAGATGCTGCGATTTTCTTGATTTTCGCCAAGGACAGTCCTGTTATCTTATGTATGGTTTCATAGTCAAGATTGTTTTCCAGCGATCCCATGACAAACTTTTCCAATGTTTCCTCGCATCCCTCTTTGCGCCCTTCCTTGCGTCCCTCCTTGCGTCCTTTGGCAAGCCCCTTGTTGATTGCCTGCTGCTCGAAATATTGCCATGCCACGCACATCTCAGTCTTCCTCCCATCGTTGGTTTGCGGTTCAAGTTTCGTATCCAGATATGTATTGAGCAACATGAGCGCCC
This sequence comes from Victivallales bacterium, assembly GCA_017450525.1. Classification (GTDB taxonomy): domain Bacteria; phylum Verrucomicrobiota; class Lentisphaeria; order Oligosphaerales; family Oligosphaeraceae; genus RGIG3456. The sequence continues at coordinate 4,298 of JAFSTJ010000122.1, forward strand.
TGTCGGATAGTGATGCGGCGTGACTGCTCTTCAGGAAGCGCATGAAGCCATTCCTGTCCTTTGAGGCGCGGAAGTAAATTAGCACATCTTTGATTTCTGTACAGAGCATCCCCAGGGTTTTTCTGGTTGCCGTGTACGGGTCGGCTATGTTGATGCGATAGTCTGAAACGGCCTTCTTGAGTTTGCCGTCCATGTCGCCCATCATTTCGTGCAAGGAGCGCGGCCCCCTCCACGGCCCCTTGCCGAGGTTCAGCACCAGCGTGAACACGGGTAGCAGCGTTGCTTTCCCCCGTTCCTTGCGCATTTCTATCTGGTACAGGTACCTGGCTGCGTCGTAGCGCATGATGCGCACGGGCATGGTCCAGTCGGGGCCGCTCTGCACCTCTATGCACAGGAAGTACACCGCCCCGCCGTCGGTATAGGCGATGTACGACACGTCCCTGCGCAGCTGCCTAGTAGTCTCGTTGCCTGCTGTGTCCAGGTTGCCCGTGGCATCCTCCGTTGAGAAGGGCTTCAGCATATCCGCCGAAACATGCCTCTCCCCCTTGAACGTGAACACGTTGAACAGATCCGCCACCAGCTCCGGATTCTGAAGGTACAGCTTTGCCGCCGTATCCTTGCTCTGCCTCGCCTTCCTGCCTTTCCCCATGACATGCCTCCTGTACTTTCAGTTGCCTGTTTTTTGTAATGGGCATAATATGCACTTGATATTGGCATTGTCAAATTATTAAATCAATTTTATAGATACTATAAAAAACATATATTATTTCATGTAATTAGGTAATAATTGAATAAATAGGAATATAAAATGCAACCAATGAAAAAGACAAAGGTGGCTAAGGTACGAAAGGGCAAGTAGAAAAATGGACGAATTACCTTCTTAAATGCAGAAGCCTGACGTGGTGTATTGGGACATTGAGTTTCTGCAGTTCAGACGTCGGGAGTTTATTCCCTGTAAGAACATCGGTAATTGAGGTCGCATTGAATGGAGGGGTGATGTTGCAGTTTTCCTTTATTCCCTGGTAGTTGCCGACCAGAATCAATGCCTCGTTGTTAGTTTTGATCCCAGACAATGTCATATCCGACTGGTCGCATTGGGGCGTGAATATTTCGCCTGTGAATATCAGGTCTTGGTACTTGATGACATTCTGCATTGCCTTGGCGTGGTAGTAGAAGTATATTGGACTGACGAAGCCACGCCATGGGTAGTAGAAAAATCCGACTGCGCCATTGAGCATGGTTTCATATATCATTTGTTCAAGGTGATAAGGCTCGTATGCTCCGTATGTTCCTGGAGTCAGAACTGGAGCGATATTGCGCTGGCTTTTGTCATCCTGAAGATTGAAGTTGCCTTTGATGGAGTTATGTACCTTGAATTCATTGCCCGCGACATAGAGGCTAGGTTGTGAACCAGTTACGAACTGCTTGTTGAGTTCCCATTTTTCGAAACTGTGGTAGATCTTGGAAAGTGCCTGGCGGTTGTAGTTGTAGATGCTGGGTGTTGGGATGGAGGCATTGCGTGCGCCTTTGGCGACAGCCTCGGTCAGATCTCGATTCAGTTCGACGCTTAGATCGTCAAGATATGCTTCCCATGTTTTGCCAGACTTTTTCCATCCGTCCTGGCAGCGGGTGCAATTGCGCATTCCTGCCAGGGCTTTATACCAGTGCTCTATGTCCCATTGCACATAAGATGGCTTGAACATTTCCACCGAGCGGGTGATTTTGGCCAGTTCGGCTTGATATTCCTTGCCGCGGAAGGAGGGGCATGGGTTGTTCTTGGGCTTGTCGGTCAGGCACCAGACATCCTCGCTGGGGTGGTTTTCCTTGTGGTACATTCCCAGCAGGCCATTGAAGCCTATTACAATCTTGTATCCTGCCTTGTGCGCCGCCTGGATTGCGTCAAGGTATTCCTTGGTGAATTTGGGCTCGCCACTGCGCATGAAATAATAGGGATATATCTGGGCGCAGGAAAAACCGATTTTACGTAGGTTTTCCATATATCCAGGCCATGCACCATCGCCGATGCTCATGCGGCTGAGTACGGTCAATCCCTTAAACATCTGCGTTGATTCTGGAATATTGATTATGGTGATGTCACGTTCCATTATATGCGAGGGTTTTCCTTTTATGGTCACATAGAAGAACGCCTTGCCAGGTTTTCCTGCATTCTTTGGTGCCTGGAAAAATACTCCCATGTGTTCCAACTGCCTGGCGCGTTTTTGGGGGTCTTTATTTATTGTAAACATGAAGCGAGTGTATGGTTTTCCCTGCTTCTCAATGTTCTCTGAAGTAACATCCTCATTTCGGCAAACGATGCCTGTAGGAAGTTCAATGACCATCTTCATATCCTCCTTGGGCTTGGCAGTGCGCAAATCGCGGAGTTTGAAATAATTTGGCGCGGGAATATTGTCTGCAATGTAAAAGTCGCCATGGAAGGAAGGCGCCAGAACACAGCCATCCGTAAGCCTTTCCTCTGGCGTGTCCTCGTATGCAGCATCTGACACTGGTGCATCGGCCTTCAAGATGGCAAGTTCGTCGCAGTAGAGATTGCCGCCGTCAGGCACGATTCGGATCATCACATACCGTGCATTGGCGTTTATCGCCAGTTCAAAGGGATAGCAGAAGATATTATCGTCGTTTTCCTCAAGATAGAATTGCCCTTTGAAATCGCTCTGGTCTTTTTCTCCTGGCTGGAGTTTTAGCATGGGCGGCGCAGCAGGATAATACAGTTTTCCATCCTTGCTGACCAACACGGCGAATTTGCTTGGAGAACGCTGCACCTGCTTCTGCTTGTCCCCGCAGTTGATGCGTATGACTGCCTTTGCCACAGGCTCGATTTTTCCTAAGTCAATCACCATGTCGATGCCATTGGATAGGTCATCCCCAGTACGCCAGCCGACTGCCCTGCTGTCAAAGCGCAGTACATCGTCACCCCGCGCGGAAAGTTTGCCATCTGTTAGGTCGAGGTTGTCTGTATTGTTCTTGCCAATTGTCAGGTGGAAGTTTGGAGGATATGAGAAGTCCACTGGCTTGCCCAATGCCAGATTGACCTTTCCAGCAACCGCGTTTTCCCATTTCTGGCGGTATTCGGCAGCTGTTGGCGTCATACGAAGCCTGGTGTTGTTCAGTATTTTGTTCTTGGTGGCGATGTCCAGGGAGAAATCAGCCACGCCATAACTTTTCGCACCTGCGGGAAGTCCCACGGCAAAGCACAATGTGCTTCCTGGCAGGGCTTGTCCTTTTTCATTCTGGAGGCAAGTGGCGTTCTCGGTGACCTTGACCACTGCGGAATAGATGCCATCGCCCGCATGGAGGTCGCCGTCTTTGCCATTGTCCCGCAGGATAACCTGGTTTCCAAATGTGACTGGCGCCATGCTGGAGCCAAGGAAAACCTGCAATGGCAATTCAGAGGGAGCTATGTCGCCCTGAATGGAGTGGTAATCCACACGAAATGTGTCACCTACTTTCACCACTGGCTTGTCGGCTGAGATTACCAAACCTCCAGAAGGCACATCTACTGTGCGGACTGACCTGATGTCATACCAGCCGCCAGTCGTCTCGCCACGAGGACCGCGCAGTGTCAATGCCAGGGTGAAGTTGTCCTTTGGCAAGGGGAAAGTGTTGCATCCCTGGAAAATAAACCCCTGCGGTCCTTGTGCCGTGGAGACATTGCTTATCGAAATGTAATGTTGCGGGTCCTCGCTTTGGCCCGCGACAATTTGCAGGTACTTGGCACCTTTGACAGGTATCCTGATTTTAGCTGTACCGTAGGATTTTGGACCAACTTCGCGCAAACGCAGTGCGCCGCCTACGTTTTCCGCGCTAAGGTTGTCAAGTTTCCAAATGGCTCCGCCTTTGGCGATATCGACTTCAAATGCCAATGCGGATGCAAATGCGCCAATGATGATTCCTGCCAGCAAAATGAAGCGTTTCATTAGTCAATTCTCCTTATTGTATTCTTTTGAGGGGGCTTTGCACGTTGTAGCAAAGCCGTCCTTGCCCTTGTTCAAGGTGGAAATCAAGGGCGAGCGCCCTTGCTGTCCTAGTTTTGCAATGCTCCTATTATCACCAGAGCAAGCACTTGATTTTAACTGGTCACTCCGCCACACATCTATGTGCACGTGGTTCTTGACATAATGAGTCAAACTCACAGCCGTGCCATGTACACGCACCGATGTTTATGGTTCAAAAACTATGCATGCCAAAGCGCGACGAGTAAGACCTCGCGCCTACGCACACGTGGTTCTAGAGGCATGCATGGCTGGGGTGGGGGACGGGTTACCGTCCCCCACCCACCACCCAAAGGTAGCCTCCGCGGCGTAAAAATCCAGTCTCGTTTTGCAAATTCATGTTTGTTGTAGTTTTGTATAGGAAAGTGTGATACAATTGCTAACAAACATAAAAAAGTTTTCTAGAGATTTTAGAGAGCAGGGAAAATATTCTGCACTTAAGGGGAGCCCGTATTTGTGTTTGAACACAGCCATAAGTTTTGCTCGCGAGCAGCGCTTGCTCCACAAATGGCTAGTTCCCATCACGGCTATCGCGGCTCCTTGCAAGTATCTATCCTCATTGGAAACATAGCGTTTCTAAAAACTCTGCGTCTCTGCGCCTCTGCGTTAAAAAAGAGCGTCTCTGCGTTTATAGTGCTAGGCTCTCTGTTGCTGGCATGCCCATGGCGATATTCATGCATTCCACGGCGGCGCCTGATGCGCCCTTGCCCAGGTTGTCATAGCGGGCGATCAGCAGAATCCTGTCTTCGTTTCCCTCGACGCAGATCTGCATGCTGTCCTTGCCGCTGAACGCAACCGATGAGAGGAAACCGTTTTCCGAGGCATTATCAGCAAAACTTACGATTGGCCCCTGGTAAAGGGCAGCATAGATGTCCTTGATTTCCTGGAGACTGCATTTGATCTGCTGTTTGAAGAGCGGGACTGTTACCTCCATTCCGCTGTAGAAGTCAGCCACGATTGGGCAAAATACGGGCGGATTTTCCAAAGAGCACATTTTCACCATTTCCTTCAGGTGCTTATGTTGCTGGGTGATGCCGTATTGCCGTGGCGCATCCAGAAGCGGATCTCTGCCGTCGCCTTCATATTCGGCAATCATCTTCTTGCCGCCACCGCTGTAGCCTGTGAGTGAATGGCATGTGAGCAATGCGTCTTTCTCAAGAACGCCAGCGGCGATTAGCGGATAGACTGTGGCGATGAAGCCGCTAGCGTGGCATCCAGGAACGGCAATGCGCTTTGAGGCGCGTATCTTGTCCAGATGAGCCTGGGACAGTTCGGGGAAGCCGTATGCCCAGTCATCTAGAGTGCGGTGCGCGGTGGATGTATCTAGGACGATGACATCTGGGTTTTCAATGAGTGAGATTGCCTCCCTTGCAGCATCGTCTGGCAGGCAGAGGAACGCAATGTCGCATGAGTTCAGCATGTCCTGGCGCCTTTGGGTGACCTTCCTTTCTTCATCGGAAAGAGTCAGCAATTGAATGTCCTGGCGTTGTGAGAGGCGGTCATAGATTCTAAGCCCAGTGGTGCCTGCCTTGCCGTCAATGAAAACTTTCTTTGTCATGGATGTCTTTGATGTTGGTGTTTGATTCTTAAAACGCTCTTAATCGTAATGTATGAAACGTATA
>JAFSTJ010000123.1 GCA_017450525.1 Victivallales bacterium
AGTCCCATCCGTCCCATTAGTCCCATAAGTCCCATTAGTCCCATAAGTCCCATTAGTCCCATTAGTCCCAGCGAAGGGCTATCGCCACTATCAAAAACTTGATTTTTGCGTAAGGGCTTGAAATGACCCAATTACTTTGTTATAATAGACAATGAGCAATTCTAGTATTATAACAATAACAATCCCAAACAAAAGGAAGACAACAATGAAAAAGACCTGTTTTACTCTGATTGAGCTTTTGGTTGTGATTGCGATTATCGCCATCCTTGCGGCCATGCTGCTGCCTGCATTGAGCAAGGCCAGGATGAAGGCTCGCAGCACTTCCTGCCTGAACAACATAAAACAGATAAAAATGGGTGTTACGATGTATGAGCAAGATGATGATGACCTCTTCATGCCAGCCTGCTCGTTCAAGACAGACAGTAGCACTACAGGAACGCCCTGGGGCCTGCTTTTGCAGCGTACAGGCAACCTTTCCGCTGGCGAGGCCAACACTACCCAGCATATTCCCGAATTCCAGTGTCCAGAAAAACCAGAGGCCAAAAAGGCGAATAATGGAACTACATACAAATGGGCAAATACCAGTGTTGTTGAAACATATCATTATGGAGGCAATAAATATATTCATCCAATGGTCAAGCCTGCCACAAAGCGCAAGCGTGCGGAACAGCTGCTGTATCCTTCCCAGACCAGCTGCCTGGCGGATGCTGTCTATTATTATTTCAGTGATGCGCAGGCAAGTGACGTGTCAAAGTTGGATTTCCCCCACAATGGATTGCAATATACAAATGTGGCATTCGTGGATGGACATGCTGGAAGCGAGTTGATGACGCCAGTACTTACGCTATCCGATAGCGGGAGCATTCGCACTATTACTTACAAGAGTCCATTCTGGGCATATTACGGCAGTGTCTATACGAGCTACAGCTGGAAATACTAAGGGGATAGGCTATGTGCAAGGTTTTGTATTCCGTTTTGCTGATTTTTGCTGCCTGCATTATTTCCGCGGCCGATTTCTCCGTGCCCTACATGAAGAAGGCCCCTGTGATTGACGGGCAGTTCGGCAAGGGTGAATGGGATTTTGCGACCGCATTCAGCGGCTCAAGGAAGGTGGATGCGCGTCGCACTACAATCTGTATGGGCTATGATGAGAAGAACCTGTACATGGCATTGCAGGCGGAGACGCCAACACGCGGCTCCTTGGCGACAGGCTCGTATGCAATCAGTATGCAGGATTCCCTGGAACTGTGGTTTGCGCCACCCCAGAACATCCGCAAGGTGGAATCGCTGAAATTCGGCACTTTCCAAATCATCATAAATGCGGAGGACAAGAGCCTGGCAATGCACAATAGCCCTGGCTATGGCCTGGCTTCCACTGATTGGAAGCACAACGCCAAAATCAAGTCAAGCGTGAAAAACAGGGTTTGGACTTTGGAAATGGCATTCCCCATGAAGGAGATGGGCATAACTGGCTCGCCAGAAGGCGACTGGCGCATTCTGGTTTGCCGTAACTACGGCATTGCCCCTGTGTATCAGGCGCCCATGACCGACGCTGGCGGCTTTATGGATCCCAATTCCTACTCCGTGTTCCATCTGTCAAAGGATTGCTTGGCAATACAGCATCTTTATGGTGAGGACGCCAGGCTGCCTCTGTTCCTGCGCGTTGCCAATCCAACGGCCAAGGAAATCAAAACTCGCATTGAACTTCAAGTTTCCAATGGCAAAGACAATTCTGTAGTTGAACTTAATTGCCATCCAGGAGCTGTTGCATGGGAACAGGACTTTACCAAGACTTATGCCGCAGAAGGCGAGAAGTGCAACGTGGAAATCAAGTCCCAAGGTTGGAACAGGTCACTTGCCTGGACTCCGCCGCAACCGCCCATCTGGCGCAATACGGAATCATTCCAGACCCTGTTCTGCAGCATGGACGCTGGAAAGGAGAATATCGTGGATTACAGCGTCAGGGAAGACACGGAAGTGAAGATGAAGAAGGATGTGGAAATCCCCTCCGTGCCAGGGCCTGTGGCCTCTCGCAAGATAATGGACTTTACTGGCAGAACGGTGGAATTCCCGAGGACAAGGCTCACTTCGCCTGGCGCGGTCGCTTTTTGGATGAGGGTGGCAGAACCCCTGCCAAAGGACAAGTCCTTCCGCCGCTTCTTTGGTACCTCCTTCAGGAACAATGGCTACATATTCTTCCAGGAGCAGAGAGACGGCGGCCTCCTAATCGGCGCACAGTATTTCCCCAAGGACAAGGGAAGCAAGTGCATGCTGCTGGGACGCCGCCCGCAGCCAGGGCAGTGGATGCATCTGGCATTCAACTTGCTGCCAGACTACTTCGAGGTCTATGTTAATGGCATCCTGCGCATTACCCTTCGCCACAAGCTGGACCTGGATTTGTCCAAGGTGGGTGGTGCACTTGTTTCAAATGCCGCATTTGCGGATTTCAGCATCTATTCACGCCCACTCACCCCAGCGGAAATCACAATGCTGTCCCAGGGGGACAAGTCCGTCAACGGCACAGTGCGCTGGTTCCAGAGCATTGAACAAGCGGTGGTGGATTTGGTGCTGGACTGCAAGGCTGTGCCAGACAAGCAACTCCAACTGCAAATCAGAGACGCAAAGGACAAGGTGACGGACACCTTCCAACTGGATTTCAGCAAAGGCTTCAGCAAGGTGGAGAATGGTCGCGAAATGACGACGCTGCACCTCGCATTGCAAGTGAGCAAGAAATTGCCCGATGGCAAATACTCCTTCTTTGTGTCAAAGCCTGGGTCGGACAATCCGCTGTACGAAAGGGCATTCGAGATCAAGGCATATCCCTGGCTTGGAAATAAGATTGGCATGAACGACAGGCTGGTAACTGGCTTCACTCCTCTTAAGCGTAATGGCAACAAACTGTCCGCCGTGCTAAAGGACATGACTTTGGGCAAGAATGGCTTGCCTGAAAGCATAGTCGCCAATGGCGAGCCAGTTCTTGCACGCCCCATTGAGGTGGTTGCTGAAGACAATGGCAAGAGGCTTTCTTGGAAATGCACTGCACCAAAGTTCTCCAAGGAGACTGAGACCACCATCGAGGCCAATAGCAAACTGGAATGCGACGCTCTGAAAATCGATGCGCAGATACGTATGGAGCAGGATGGCCTAATTCGCTATGACTGGAAACTGGCCTCTGGCAAAAAGCCACTGCCGACACGCCTGTATGTGGATATTCCCATCCGCAAGGAAGTGGCCATTCTGTACCACGCTGTGGCGGAAGGGCTGCGCCACAATCCTGGTGGCTTTGTGCCGAAGGGCGATGGCCTTATCTTCTCAAGCCGCTCCATTCCACAAAAGCATTTTGACAGTTTCCTGCCATATATGTGGGTGGGCAATGACTACAGGGGACTCTGCTATGCCGCCGACTGGGACAAGGGCTGGTGCCATTCCAAGAACAGGGACAGCGTGGAACTTCACCGCGAGAAGGACGGTACAGTCGTCATTAGGCTGAATCTGCTCAATGAACCCAAAAAACTGGCAAGCGACCCTGTCATCACATTTGCGCTGCTGGCATCGCCAGTCAAGGCCATGCCAGAGGGATGGCGTGGCTGGAGGGATGGATATACCGCAAAGGGCACGCAACTTTCACGCTGCTTGTATTCCAATCTCTACTGGGGCTCATACTACAATGTGCTGGGCAGATATCCCGCATTCTGTGATCTTGAATATTGGGACAAACTCTTCGAGGCACAGAAGACTGGCAAATTAGACAAGGACTACATTGAAGCCTGGCTTAACAGGGTAATGAAGGCATACGGTACGGTTGAGACTGGCTGGGCGAACTCAAGATCGCCTGACGCTGCACGAAAATACCTTTCAGCACACGCGTACGCTGGCTTCAGGACATTGGCTGGACTCAACAAGTACCAGGACAAGAGCATTGTGTATTGCTATACATGCAATGCGGATTCAGCCGCAAAACTGCCTGAATACCCAGTCATGAGGGACGAATGGGCTGGCGGCCAGATGCTCAACAATTCATACGTGGATTATGCAATCTACTATCTGGACAAGATGCTGGAGCACGGCTTCAAGGGCATCTACAACGACAATGTCTTCTTCTCTGGCAACACCAGCTGGCCTACTGGCAGCGGCTGGATTGACGATGAGGGCACGGTGCATTACGCGATGGGCCTCTGGCGCAGCCGCGAATACCACCGTCGCCAGGCCGTTGCTATGATGGACAGGGGCATCACGCCTTGGATCACGGCACATCACACCAACACGAACATCCTCGCCACGCTGGGCTATACCACAAACACCATGGGCATGGAATGGAAGTATGGCGTGAATGACTTCCAGGAGCGTTTTTCTTCCGACTATATTCGCGCCGTGTGCTCTGGCCGCAGCGGTGGCTTCTAT
>JAFSTJ010000124.1 GCA_017450525.1 Victivallales bacterium
CAACATGACAATCAATGAAGCTTCCATGACCGTCTTCGACATCAAGCCGAACATCGTTCCGATCCCGATATAAAAGAATGTCGAGACGATGAGCGCGAGAGCGATCACAGCCAGATTTTGTGGAGCATAATCCATCAAAAATGAAAAACTTCAAAGAAACATTAGACACCACTAAAAAGTTCTTCACAGAGGACCTCTGGGTAAAGGACATAACAGGCATGCCACTCCTTAAGCGCATGCTGTTCTCATTTGTCCGCATTGTAATGATAGTTGTCAAGGGCTTTAGCCAGGACAACTGCACGCTTCAAGCCTCGGCGCTGACATATATAACGCTGGTGTCACTGGTGCCCATTCTGGCCATCATGTTCTCCTTCACAAAGGGACTTGGCATGCAAAAGCGCCTGTTCGCATCCATTGGTGTAGAGCGCTTTGTTGTGGTAGATCAGGAAAGCGGACATAAGCGCTTTGCCTACAAGGTGATACAGGAAGAGGAGCCAAAACTTGAAGCACCTTCGCAACAGCCACTTGAAAAAGCTCAAACTGAAAAGAAAACCAATGAAAACGAGCAGAAACAAGAGGCTTCTATGCAAAAGCAGCCTGCTGAAAAGCCCAATCCAGACCTGGAAAAACCAATTACAGCGGGCATTGCCTGCAAATTGCCAGTCCCTATGCAGGAGGCATTGATGAGAATATTCGAATATGTGGACAATACCAACTTCGCAACCCTGGGACTTGTAGGCTCCCTGATGCTACTGGTCAGCGTTATCTGCTCCATGGCGAAACTTGAGAACAGCTTCAATCTGATATGGGGCGTCAAGCAGGCAAGAAGCCTGCTGCGAAAATGCAGCGAATATCTGGTGGTGCTTATAATGATACCAATCATATTCCTATTCACCACCAGCCTCAATAGCATCATATTCTCCAACCGCGCAATCCTCTACCTGCATGAGCACTACGGCGCCATTGCCTCCGTGATAGGCCTGTCCGTGAAACTGATCAGCCTTCTGGTGCTTCTCGCCACATTCGGATTGTTCTTCATGTTCATGCCAAACACCAAAGTCAAGCCTATGCCTGCGTTCCTGGCTGGAACGGTGTCATTCATCCTTTGGCTGGCAGTGCAATGGGCGTATATGAGGCTGCAGGTCGGATTGACCAACTACAACGCCATCTACGGAACATTCGCGGTGATTCCATTCTTCCTGGCATGGCTGTACGCAAACTGGAGCATCATTCTGCTGGGCGGGGAAATCAGCTTCGCATTGCAAAATCACAAGACCATGCACCTGGAAAAGGCCGCAGAGCATATCGGTACAGGAACATGCATCGTCATAGGCCAGCTTCTCCTGTTCGAGGTGTGCAACAACTTCCACAAGGGAAAAGGAGCCACGACCATCAGCGAATTTTGCCTGGAAAAAAGCATTCCTGCACGCTCTATGAGATATGTGGTGGACACACTCTGCAAGGCGGGCATCCTCGTCAAGACCGCAGAGGAAAGCTCTGAAATGTACATGCCTGGCAAGGACATAACAATGCTCAGCCCCGCAGACGTGGAAGAGGCATTCCGCCAGCAGAACTCCATCGACACACGCTCATACGTACGCGACCTGCCTGAAGAACTCAGAAACCAATACGAGGCAACATACATGGGATACAAATCCAGTCTGGAAGCCATGACATTCTATAAATTTCTACTTAAAGCGGAGGAAAAATGAAACTGTTCCTTTTAACATTACTTGCCTGTATCGTATGCCATGGGGCTGGAAAAATCATGGTAATAACTGGAATCACTGCACAAAACGAGGCAGTCAGGGAAATAGGTGGAAACCTTGTAACCGTGGAAAGCCTACTGCCTCAAACTGCAAGCCCAGAAATATTCTCTCCAAACGCCAAGCAACTAGCCATTTTCGACAAGGCAGAGCTGTTCCTGTCCATCGATACCCCCATGGAACGAGCAGTCTTGCCTAAAATCAAGGCCTCATTCCCCAAATTGAGGATATGCGACACCACGGAAGGAATGTATTTCAGAGCCATTGAAGGGGACAGTCATGAAAAGCATGGCGGGCATGACCCCCACGTATGGCTGGGCATAGCAAACATGAAGATCCATGCGCAAAATGTGGCAAAGGCCTTGTGCTCTGCAATGCCCAAAAATACTAATAAAATTCAATCCAACTTAAAAACATATCTCGGCAAGTTGGATATGCTGGAAAAGGAAATCAACAATATACTTTTACCGATACAAGGGGAAACCGTCCTGGTGTTCCACCCTGCGTTCGGCTACCTACTGGATACAGCAAATATACTGCAACTAGCTGTTGAACAGCATGGCAAGGAGGCCTCGGCAAAGCATCTTGCACAAATCAGCCAGGCTGTCAAGACCCTTAAATGCACCCTAATGTTTGTGCAGCCTCAATCCAATCCTGTTTCAGCTGCAAAAGCAGCCTCAATCCTGCACAGGAAGATCATAGTTTTGAATCCAATTCCAGTGAACTACTCCAGCGACATGCTGGAACTTGCAAAGACAATTCGCAGCGCATTCCCGCAATGATAAGCATAAACGATGTGTGCTTCTGGTACGAGGAAACAGAAGTGCTCCACAACATAAACCTCAAACTGCCCGAAGGATGCTTTGCAGTAATTGTTGGGCCTAACGGGGGCGGCAAGACTACCCTGCTCCGCCTGATACTTGGCCTCCTGCAACCAAGGCTGGGCAGCATCAGCGTAATGGGCCTCCCTCCTGAAAAGGCCAGAACCCAACTGGCTTACGTGCCGCAGTCTTTCCAATATGACCAGCTTTTCCCCGTGTCAGTCCAGGAAATCGTGCTAATGGGCCGCATTGCTTCACACTGGCTGGGAGGATAC
>JAFSTJ010000125.1 GCA_017450525.1 Victivallales bacterium
GTGGTCCTGGAAGGATTTGAGGGCGCTGGCCTGGAAATCCTCAATGGCACAGCAGAGGCAATGGCCATTTCCGCAAAGCCAAACGGGACCCAGGCATGGACGGAGCTTGGCCAGGCCGCCTTCGCGCAGCCGCACTCAAGCGGGACAGCCAATCTGTTCTCAGGCATTGAAAATGGCCTGCCTGAACTGATGTTCGCCCGTGGCACTGATATCTGGACCAGTTTCCACAAGGCACGGCATGTGGGCATGGGAGAATGGACTGGGACGCTGGAAACAGCCGCATTGTCAGGCAAGAATGTACTGGACGATGTTTTTGAAGGCTCCAGCGACGCCTCGGTTCTGCTTCTAACGGATGACGGCAACGGAGACGCCCTATTCGTGGACGACATCTACTCCGCGTTCCCAGAAGCCATGGAGGCGCAGTCACGCATTGCCAAAATTGACGAGATACGCGCTGGTGCTGGTGATGACGTAGTTGACTTGACCAGCCAGAGATTCGAATATGTCGGGAACGGCATGACTGTCCGCGGAGGGCTTGGAAACGATGTCATCTGGGCGAACAAGGGCGAGAACATTCTCTTCGGCGATGCAGGCGACGACCGCATTGTAGGCGCGTCTGGCAACGATGTTCTCATAGGCGGCAGCGGCGACGATTCCATGCACGGCGGCGGAGGCAACGACATCTTCACATTCGGCGGTACCTGGGGAAATGACACCATCGAGCAACTTACGGGCGGCACTGTGCGGCTCTGGTTCGAAGGTGTGGAGCGGGCGGAAATCTCACTCTGCGCAAATGCACAGGGCAATGCCGTGCTCTCCTGCGCGTCAGGCTCCGTGACGCTCAAGGGCCTCAGCCACGACGACATCAGCGTGGCGTTCGCAAACGGAAGCAATGATTTGCTGGAAGGATTGTCACTGTGCTTCGGCGACAACGGCAGCGGTCAATATTCCGCCCTGCTGAAGGCTGGCGCATTCAGCAACGCCAGCAGCGAGAAGATATTCGAAGACGAAGGCAATGGAATGATTGCCTAATATTCAAGCTACGCTCTGTTCCATAAGAGAGCGTAGGCAAACAAAGAGCCGCGTTAGCGGCGACGGAAAAAACGTTCTGCCATAAGAATCCTTTCGCCGCTACGCGGCTTCATATCCTGGGTGGCACACCCGTGGGTTCCACTCGCGCCTGCGGCGCTCGCTCCAGCCACGGCTAGCTTCCATCGCCGCTAACGCGGCTCCACAGTCCACTGTCCACTGTACACAGTCCACAGTCCACTGTCCACTGCTTATTTGCCCTGCTGTTCAGCCAGGGCCTTCAGATCCGCTTCGCGGATTGCCTTTCTGTTGATTTTGCCAGAAATGCTCTTGGGCAGTTTGTCCACAAACTGGATTATCCTGGGATACTTGTAGGGGGCAGTGCCATTCTTCACAAATATCTGGAGTTCCTTGACCAGTTCCTGGCTAGGCTCGTATCCACGGCCAGGCGCAAGCACGATGGTGGCCTTTACGACCTCGCCGCGCATGGGGTCGGGATATGCGGTGACCGCACATTCCAGCACGGAAGGATGCTCCATGAGGATGCTCTCCACCTCAAATGGACCGATACGATAGCCAGAGCATTTGATGACATCGTCGCTCCTGCCCTCGAACCAAATGTAGCCGTCGCCATCGCGCCAGGCAGTATCGCCTGTATCATAGTCGTCCACAGGCCAGGCTGCTGCCATTGCCTCTGGATTCTTGAAATATTCCCTGAAAAGCCCCACTGGGCGCTGGCTGCGAGCATGCCTGATGACGATATGCCCTACCACGCCGTCCTCACAGGGTTTGCCATTGTCATCCAGCAATTCCAAATCATAGACTGGTGAGAATTTGCCTGTGGAACCAGGCTTTACTGGGAACCATGGGAAGTTGGCAATCAGCACCGAGGTTTCTGACTGGCCGAAGCCCTCCGTCAAATGCAGTCCAGTCATCCTAAGCCACTGGTTGTAAACCTCTGGATTCAGCGGTTCGCCAGCGATGGAGCAACGCTTGATATTGGAGAAGTCATACTTGGTCAAATCCTCCTTGATGAGGAAACGGTAGATGGTAGGCGGTGCGCAGAAACTGTGGAGTTTGAGTTTCTCAATGGCGCGCAGCATATTGTCAGGAATGAACTTGTCCATGTCGTATGCCGCAATCACCGCGCCGCACATCCACTGGCCGTAGATTTTGCCCCAGGCGAACTTTGCCCAGCCTGAATCGGAGGCGGTCATGTGCCGTTTTCCCTCCTCTACACGTTGCCAGTACTTTGCGGTCACAATATGGCCAATGGGAAGCGTGTAGTCATGCAGGATCATCTTGGGCATGCCAGCAGTGCCTGACGTGAAGTACATCAACATGGTATCATGAAGGCATGGATATGCATCGCCCTGGGGCTTTTCCCAGACGATAGAGCTTTCACGTATTTCCTTGCGCATGTCAAGCCATCCTTCGGGGATGTTGTCGCCCACGCAGGCCCTTATCTTGACGGAAGGCGTCTCGGGATATGCAAGATTCACACTTCTGACTATGCTTGCCTCATCAACAGTGACAATCATCTTGATATTGGCGGCCTGGGCGCGGTAAATCACATCGTGCTCAGTAAGCTGGAACGTGGCGGGTATGACAATTGCACCGATCTTATGCAAAGCGAGCATGCATACCCAAACCTCCACGCGCTGCTTCAGCACCAGCATCACCACGTCACCCTTCACAATGCCCAGCCTCTTGAAGGCATTCGCCGCCTGGTTGGACATGCGGCTCATGTCACCAAAGGTATATTCCTGCACATCCTTGCGATGGTCGTCAAGCCAGGCCAGGGCGGGTTTGCTGTCATCCTCGGCAGCCCAACCATCGACCACATCATACGCGAAGTTGAAGCGAGGCGGTACAATGACGCGGTAGTTCGCCTTGAAATCCTCGTATGACGTGAAGTCCTGCCTGGGTAAATATTTCTCTAACATAGTTTTATCTAAAATGCCTCAATTGTTAATGATGGTCACGAATCTGACCGGTCCCCCCACTGCACGCTGGCCATGGGGTATTGACGGGTCGAAGTACAGGGAATCTCCTGGATTCAGCAGGAACTCCTTGTCTCCAAGAACGACCTTGACAGTTCCTTCCAAGCACAGATTGAATTCCTGGCCGCCATGCTGCACCAGAGCGGGTTCCTTGTCCTCGGTCTCATTGGGTTCAAGGTAAACCAGCATGGGCTCCATGGTACGGTTCTTGAAATTGTACGCCAGGGACTGGAACTTGTACCCCTTGTAGCGCTCCACATTCACGCCCTCGCCGCTCCTGACCAAGGTGTATTTTGCCATGCGGGGGGCCTCCCCTGTAAGCAGCACCGTGAAGTCAACCTTGAATATTTCAGCCAATTTGTTGAGAAGGCTAATGGGAATATGATTCTCATTGCTCTCGTATTTTCTGTACTGTGCCACATCCACACCAAGTTTTGCTGCCACGTCATCCTCTGTCAAGTCCAGGATGTCGCGCAGCTCTCTAACTCGAAACGCTATTTGCGCTGAAGCAGTAATATCATCCATTGTCATGCCTCCAGTTAAATACTACCAGTGTCCTTTTGCACCTTATTTTCCTTCAAACCATCCACAATTCCATTTATGGCATTCACCATCTCGGATTGCATTTCAGGGAACTCCTCGCAAAGCGCATAGACGCTTGCCAGGCTTTCAATGCGCTTCAGCATGGGCTTCGGCACACGGAGTCTGCGCTCGGAAACAGCCGTGCCATTGATGCGCTGGTCAATGCCGCCTGACAGGAATGTGTCAATTATATTCCTGGCCATGTCGGTGACTTTTACAGTCGGCCCGCACTCCCAGCGCAAAATGGTGACTGCCTCAACGCCCAGCAGCTTTGCCAGAGCATTTCGACTCAAGCCATGCTTCTCACGCTTTGCGCGGAATGCCTCGCGGCTCTCCGCATCAAAACTTCCACTGAAATGAACTATGTCCTTGTGTGATGGCATATTACATTCATGCGAATGCCAGGATAGCCTCTTTCACCTGGCTGTATTCGTTCATGACAGGCAGGTTCGGGAAGTCCTTGACCACCTTTTCAGAAGGACGGAACAGCGCACCGCAGTCCGCCTCAAGAATCATGGCAGTGTCATTGTATGAATCGCCCATGGCGAACACTCTGAAATTCAATTGCTTGAACGCCAGCACCGCGTGCCTCTTTCCATTGTCAATGCGCATCTTGTAGCCAGAAACCATGCCCTGCTCGTCCTGGAATATGGAGTTGCAGAACAGCATGGGCCAGTTCAGCTTGCGCATGAGGGGCGAGGCGAATTCATAGAATGTATCGGACAGAATTACCGCCTGGTATCTTTCACGCAGCCAGGCCACAAACTCCACTGCACCTGGCATTGGATCCATAGTGGCAATAACATCCTGCACATCCTTCAGCTTCAGGTTGTGTTCCTTCAGCAGCTTCATACGGTGTGCCATGAGCACAGAATAGTCCGAGATATCCCTGGTAGTCAGCCTCAATCCCTCAATGCCAGTCTTTTCCGCAACGGAAATCCATACCTCAGGTACAAGCACACCCTCCAAATCCATTGCCACAATTAATGGGTTCTTGTTCATATTGACCAATCCTTTGTCTAGAGGTAATTTCAAAACCAGCGCAAATGCTCTGGTTTTGAAATTACCTTTCAGTACGGCACGGACAATGAGAACTTCATTGCCAATGCCTTTATTTCGTTGGTGCAGCGAGTTTTCTGCACCTCGTCAGTGCTAAGTGTCCTATCTGCCACAAGATGCAAGATTTTAGTGGCGGCCCACTGCTTGTCAATGGGAGCGTCTGTCCTGCGGCAGTTTGGAAGATTGAAGCGCAGTACAATATCCCTGGTTGTGTTGGAATGGTCCTTTCCCAGCAAGGTTATCACAAGTTCCTTGTCAGTGCTAAGAAAGCGACCATATAGCGTGACCTTGCCGCCTCTGTAGAGGTGCTGGAGCTTGCGGGGATAGACACTGTCCGCCACGCTGCCTTCAGCGATGTATTCCAGGTCACGTACCAGCAGATTGCAATGCTCTGTGATAAAAGTGGTAAGGTTCTTGCTGATGTTCGGCAACTTGTCCGCATGATAGCAGCTTCCCCTGTTGAGGAAGCCGAGGAAGTCCAACAGGTCCTGGTTTGTCTCGTCGCCTGCGCAGAACGGGAAAATGGATACATGCCCAGGATTGATGTCAGTGACCATTCGTATGAAGTCATCATCCTTGAAGATGTTGACTGTTGAGATTCCATCTGTCAGCAGGAAAATATTGAGTGGTCTTCCGTCCTTTTCTCCAGTGCTTTTCACGTATGGGTACAATCCATCGAAAAGGTTTGTCATGCCACCCTTTGCAAGCCTTGAGACAAAGCGCCGCGCCTTGCTGATGTTCTCTGGCGTCGCGGGAACATATCCATTCGCAAAAGGCAAAGGCTTGTCCGCAAAAGTGACTATGTTGAAACGGTCATTGGGATTAAGATAATCCAGGGATGTGGCAGCGGCCTCCTTGAAGGCATTGAATTTGCGGTGGGGAATGCTGGAAGACTTGTCGATTATCAGCATCACGTCCTTGCGTATCTCCTTGATAGAATCGCTCTTTTCGTTTGCGCTGAGCTGAAGCATGAAATATCCGCCGTCAGGCGTGTCTTTCACCAGAATACGCGAATTAACGAACTGGTCGAATGGCACTGACGGAAGATTATCGGCCTTTCCAGCTCCTGCAGCATCCAGTATTTTTGCATTGTCCAATGCGGAGACCGTGCCTCCCTTGCCTGGCTCATCCTCAGGTATTATTGCGGGCGGCCTGAAGCGTGGAGGATTAATCTTGAGTCCCACGTCATAAGTGGGGCCTGCGCCAGGCGTCAATGGCCCTTCTGGCAGCAAGCTTGGCAGATTGAAATCAGGCACCTCCTGCCTGTTTGCCCTTGGCACTACGATTCGGTCCCCTATTCTTTCCTCTGGCAGCTTTGACACATCAATTTCAGTAATCTGGGGTCTAGGCGCAGTTGCGCTCTTTGGCTTTGGGGGGGCAGGAAGCTTCGGCATTATCTTTGCTTTCTCGATGCCAGCAAAACGCGCAGTTGCTCGCGGGGCCGCCTGTGCAAGATGCTCCTTCTCGAAGATCTCACGTATCTCCTTTTCACTGTCCGCACGGAGGCGCTCCTGGAGCCCATTGTCCTTCTTGTCCTTTTGGTGTGCCTTGAGCTTGGGCTTGGGCAAATCCAATGGAGGCACGGAAGGCCATATTGTAATGCGAGTTGGCTTCCGCTTCGTCATGCCGCTTATAGGCAGAGGCGAGGATATCCTCACTTCCGCCAATGACAGCATCAGCACCAA
>JAFSTJ010000126.1 GCA_017450525.1 Victivallales bacterium
GCCTTGCCTCTTCGGCTTCAACTTCCTTGCATTTGTGCAGCCCATGGGCAAGGGCAGCTGCATCCTGGATTTGGAGGATTTTATCGTAAGCGACAATCTGCTGCCTCTTGGTTCTTTTGCAATACTGCTTTTCTGCACACGCAAGATTGGCTGGGGCATGGACAATTTCCTGGCGGAAACCAACCAGGGCAAGGGTATGCGCTTCCCACGCTTCCTGGCGTTCTACATGAAATATTTCCTCCCATTTGTGATACTCGGCCTCTGGATACATAACTTAATCGTGCGCTTCTGGGGGTAATTTAGTGGACAGTGGACTGTGGACTGTCCACTGTCCACAGTCCACAGTCCACAGTCCACTGATCACTGTCCACAGTCCACAGTCCACAGTCCACGGTCCACTATTAACGGAGAATGCGATGCAAAAGGAACATTACCTGAATGTACATGAATACATCCAGAACTTGATGAAGAAGATATATCGTCCGCCCCAGGGATTATTTCAGTATCCCTCGCTGGCGACTACAGCAGGTGAGTTCTATTCTACAGGAATGTTTTCCTGGGATACGCATCACATGACGCTTCGCTTTGCGATGGAGGGGCAGCCTGAAATGATGAAGTATTTCCTGCTAACTATGCTGCAGTTCCAGAGAAGCGATGGTTTCGTGCCATGTGTATGCAGTTCCGTAGATGGTGGAAAACACCATAAGGATTTCCATGCCCAGCCATTTCTGGCGCAGAATGCGGCGATTTACCTTGCCTATACTGGCGATGTCGAGGCCATTCGCAGCATCTTCGGCAAACTGGAATTGTACTTGAAATACTGGCTGAAAAGCGCGGCGGCGCCATTTGGCCTGTACCGCTGGCGTGAAACATGGATGTCTGGCTTTGACAATGAAATCGTAGGCACGATATTTCCGCTTGATTCCATTCTGCCGCCTGATTTGCCTTCGTTGCTATATATGGAATGCCGTGCGATGGGATATGTGGCGCGAAAACTGGGGCGGGACGGAGCCGATTACGATGAACTGGCAGGCAAGATAAAGGATGCGGTTAATGCTGTCTTGTGGGACGAGGAAGCTGGCATATATTCCTTCTGGAACCTGTTGAGCGGCAAGATTCAGACAAGCTGGAGCGATGGTACGCTCAATTCCACTGTCGGCAAATATGCGTACATAAGTTGTCCCTCGCTGTTGACATTGTTCTCTGGCGTGGCATTGCCTGACAGAGCAGAGCTCATGATTCGCGAATATGTGCTTTCACCACGACATTTCCGCAGCAGATACGGCATACGTTCGTTGTCCAGGTCAAGTGAATACTACAACAATGCCCGCTGGGGAAATCCGCCACGCTTTGGCGAATGCAGGCGACTGACCAACTCCAACTGGCAGGGGCCAGTGTGGATACCTTTGAACTGGTTTACTTTCCACGGACTGCTGCGGTATGGTTTCCGCGACGAGGCCGCCAAACTGGCTGACGACACGGTGGAGCTTGTCTGGAAATCACTTCAGGAACTGGGCTTCATGCGGGAAAACTACAATGCGGAAACAGGTGAGGGCCTGTACGCGGACTATTTTGCCTCGTGGAACATTCTTACTGACTGCTTCCACCGCTACTTGGACGAGCCAGAAAAGGCTCTGCCAATATTCCCCTGGGAGTGACCGATTGCATTACAACCCACCAACGCAATAAAAGTTGAATTCACGCAATAGATTTTGGCGGGCTTTATGTTATATTGCGCCTGATTTTGTTTTTGGTTTTAAACTAGGAGATAGGCAATATGCTTTCAGAAAAAGAGATTATCGACAGGATGGTGAAGACAGGGGCTCTGCTGGAAGGGCATTTCCAGCTCAGGAGCGGGCTTCACAGCGACCATTATTTCCAGGCAGCGCTGGTGCTGCAACATACCTTGATTGCCGCTGAATTGTGCGCGGCAATGGCTGAGCCATGGCGCAATGAGGGCATCGAAACCGTGATTTCACCCGCAGTGGGCGGCATAATCGTTGGGCAGGAAGTGGGGCGCTCCCTGGGCGTGCGCGCAATCTTTGCCGAGAAGGACGACAATTCCAACCTGGTTCTGCGCAGGGGCTTTACATTTAGGCCTGGCGAGCGCGTGCTGGTGGCGGAAGACGTGGTGACAAAGGGCGGGCGTGTGCAGCAGACATTGGACCTGGTGCGCAGCTGCGGCGCAACGCCAGTTGGCGTGACCGTAATGGTGGACCGCAGCGACGGCACCGTGGATTTCGGCCTGCCATTCAAGTCCCTGCTGAAACTGTCCTTGGAGACATTCCAGCCAGAGAATTGCCCGCTTTGCGCAAAGAACATGCCTATAGACCATCCAGGCTCGAAATAACATAACCATAACAATATTACAGAATCAATGATTAGCTGGTTACTTAAGAAAATCTTTGGAGACAGGAACGCCAGGGTGCTGCGAAAGATGCAGCCTCTTCTGGAAAAGGTGAATGCTCTGGCGGAAGAGTACAAGTCGCTTACTGACGCGCAATTGCAGGCGAAGACGGACGAGTTCAAGGCGCGTTTGAAGAATGGCGAAACCACCGACCAACTCCTGCCTGAAGCATACGCCACCGTGAAGGACGCGTGCCGCCGTCTTATGGGAAAAACCGTGAATGTGACGGGGCATGACATCGTGTGGGACATGGTGCCCTTCGATGTGCAGATACTGGGCGCCATCGCCTTGCACCACAGGAACATCGCCGAAATGGCAACGGGCGAAGGCAAGACTCTTGTGGCTATCATGCCGTTGTACCTGAATGCGCTGACTGGGCGGAATGTGCAGCTGGTAACCGTAAACGACTATCTGGCACGGCGCGACTCACAGTGGATGGGCTTTGTCCTGAAATGGCTTGGACTTACCGTGGGATGCTTGCAGAATGAAATGAATCCAGACCAGAGGCGCCAGCAATATGCTTGCGATGTCACCTACGGCACCAACAGCGAATTCGGCTTTGACTACCTCAGGGACATGGGCATGGCCGTGACGAAGGAGCACCTAGTCCAGAGGGACTACTTCTTCGCAATCGTGGATGAAATCGACAGCATTCTGATTGACGAGGCAAGGACACCGCTCATCATCGCTGGACCCGCCAAGATCTCCACTCACAAGTATGGCACGTACAAGCCAATCATCGCGGCATTGTTCTCCAAGCAGATGGCGATGGTGGATGCAATGCTGGCCAAGGCCAAGGCCGTCATCCAGAATGAAAACTCCACCCAGGAGGAAATTGAGGACGCATATATCAAGCTGCTCCAGGTGCAAATGGGAATGCCAAAGCACAAGGGCCTCATGGAAATGATGGAGGAGGCCGAAATAAGGAAGGCGATGGACCGCAAGGATCTGGAGGTGCATACCGAAAACAACAAGCAGCTTCTGCATGACATGCAGGAGGACATGTACTTCACCA
>JAFSTJ010000127.1 GCA_017450525.1 Victivallales bacterium
ATGGGAACAGCATTGCCAATCTGCAAGGCCGCTCCGACCAGTGAATCTCCGAAGATGAAGTCATCCGGGAAGGTCTGAAGCCGTGCCGCCTCCCGAATTGAAATGGCGCGATCCTGCGCGTAATGACCGAAGCGTCCCTTTGAGTAGAAGAGGCACCCCCCCGTCATTGTGGGAGATGGTTTGTCGGCATCCATAATGCCATAGACATCCTTGTAGCCGCTTTCGACTTTACTGTCGAGCTTCTTGTGACAGTCAAGAACGAGACTTTTGGGTAAACCAGACCGACTTCCACCATGTCTGCGGATTGCGCGGATGCGACGTTTGTTAATGGGGTCAAGGGAGCAGCACTTGTGGTTATGAACGATTCCATCGTCAGGATACGTTTCCCCCGCTTGAATGGGGGGCAGATCGCCAATCGCCTCACGAACGGTCACCCACCTTGCCAGACCATCTTCTCCCGTCGCGGAGTGTGTCGGCTCTGGAAGCTTCACCTGAATGCCATCTTGGGCAAGTTCAGCGGCAATGTCCTTGCGGACCGCGTGAAGAACGAACCGGTGGCGAAGCTGGGGGACACCATAGTCAGCGGCGTTCAGGACATCATACGCCACAACGTATTTCCCTTTGAGCTTCGTGAGAAACTCAGAAAGAATCTCCTTGTTCATTTTGGTCGTGATGCCCTGTACATTCTCCATCAGCACGAAGGGGGGAAGAATCTCGAGAATCACACGAAGGTACTCGAAGAGGAGCTTCTTGCGTTCCTCATCCGACTTGTGCTTGTTCTCGCGGTTCTGGCGCGAAAAGTTTTGACAAGGTGGGCAACCTGCGAAGAGATAGATGCTGTCCTTTGCTATGTGCGCTGCGTTCAGAATCTCATTGCCAGATAGTTTGCAGATGTCACCATGCTCGTGTCCGTGCAAGACATTGACGTGGGAAAGAGGAGGGTAGGCAAGGTAAGTCGAGGCAATTGAATCCTCGATTTCAACGGCGGCACGAACCTTGAAGCCCGCCTGCGTAAGCCCGCAAGAAAGCCCTCCGCAGCCCGAGAATATATCAATAGCATCGAATGAGAAATTCATGAGGCATCACCCCCATTGCCATCTTCGTCGAAGGCGGCGATGTCCTTTAAGCCAGATGGCGTATTAATTTGCGGAGGTTTCTCCGTGGTTCTAAAGTCTTGTCGCTTCTGCGCGCACATCGCCTTGAAATCGCACTTTTCACAATTGTGCCTGCACGCGCGCATTGGGAAGTCGCCGGCCAATATTCCTTTAACGGCCCACTCAATCAGTTTAATGGCGTTATCCGCAGATTGTTCGTCAACGGGAATGCTTGTCCGGCGGTTATCCTTCAGGGTGTGGATGTAACCAGTCTGGACATTGTCACCGATGACCTCTCGCGCCGCCTTGGAATACAGCTGCACCTGCACGGACATATCGCGCCAGTCATAGGTAGTGACATCCTCTGGGGTTTCCATGGATTTGAAGTCAATGACATCAGCAGTGGTAATGCCGCTTTGCGGGTCTTCCTTCATCAGAAGGTCAATGGAACCGGTAATCAGCGCTCCCTCGGCGGGAATCTCAAACCGCGCCTCGTCCTGGCGAAGCCTGCTGAAGTCCGAACCGAACTTTGCCACATATTCCGTCAGCACTCGTTGCACTAATGCTTTAGCACGTTCGTAGGAACCGGGATGGTTTTCCGGGTCTCTGCTTGGGAAAACATGTTTCAGCATAAAGGTGGCATTGAGGATATCCGCTACTTCCTGCGCCGTTGGTGCTCTGTCTTTGAAACGTTGATGGAGACGTTCCAAAATGGTGTGGCTTGTTTTCCCAAAACCGAATAGTTCGGGAACAGCTGCATTGTAGCCGTAGATTGTTGAAAGCTTATATGCAAATGGGCAAGTCAAATATGTTCGAACGGAGGAATAATCCGTAGGAAAGTCGTTTTCATCAAAACGCGGCGATGGAGGCATCTTTGTGTCCAATTCCTCATTGCGCAGGTCATCCCGTAAATTGGGTGCGGTAAAATCAGCAAGGAACTCGGAGCGTTTGCATGGACGCTTCATATCCGTATGGTGAGTGCTCCCAGAAAGATAAAGGCAACGTTCCGCTCGTGTGATGGCAGTGTAGAACAGCCGGGCTTCATCATCCTTGCGTGTCCCATACGCGCCGCGATTCATCGCATTCAGCATTAACGCCTGCGGCAATTTGCCTTTGTATTGATCTGTTTTATGCGGGAATCTGCTCCCGATTAAATCCACGACAAAGACGACCGGGAATTCCAGCCCCTTGACTCGGTGAATGGTGGAAATGTTGACGGCATCCTCCTTAACAAGGATATCAGATTGCTCCAACTCGTATCCTCCTTCGGCAATGTTGCTGATAAAATTCAGCATTTGCGAAAAACGATAACTGCTATCAATACTTGTAAATGTTTTTTCGACATCAAGGATAATTTTGCTATAAAGACCCAAATCACGAAGTGCGGCCTCGTCCTGGAAGGAACGAACATTGAAGGCATCAATCAAATCATGCAAGAATTCCTGCGGATAGACCTTGCGCCTTGCCGCTACTTGCGATGTGTGAATGTTCTGGTTCCACTTGTGCAAAACCTGCAAAAACTTATTTAAGTCAGCATAAGGGAAAACAGGAACAACATCCGTGGCGTAAAACTCCGCAGCCTTCTCCCTTGTTATTCCCGACTCTCGCAAAAGTTCCATAGCATCACGGATACAAGCCGCATATGGGCGGTCAAAGATTCCACCTTCCCCAGAGGTTCTATATGGAATGCCACGAGCAACCAATGCGTCGGTGAATATCTTGTCACGGTTTTCACCTCTGCTATTGTGGATGGAGCGAAGCAAAATGGCGAAGTCGCTATAGGTCAATCCCCTGGCTTTTTCTGTCCCGTCTGGATTTATCCCCTCGACATAGCGTGTGCCAACAAGCTTTTCTATTCGTGCCGCAATCCATTCCGCTTCTTCCGGGTGCTGGTCGAACCAAAGCTTGCGTAAGTCTTGAATATTGCCATTTGAGTGGTAGGTGATGTCCTTCCCTAAACGAACGGTATTGAGGGTGCGCTGAACAAAATTATTTGCCCCTTCCACAATGGAGTGTGTGCTTCGGAAATTGACAAGCAATCTATGGACTGAGACATCTGGATAGCGTTCTTTGAAAGTCAGAATGTTCTCGACATTCGCGCCGCGCCAGCCATAGATAGACTGGTCGTCGTCTCCAACGACAAAGAGCATGTCCAAATGCGAGGCAAGTGTCTTGATGAACTCCTCTTGAATTGGGTTAATATCCTGATACTCATCTACAAAGAGATATTTGAACTTCGCAATGTATGAATTCTGTTTGTCAGTGATTTTCTTCAGTTCTTGAACTCCAAGCTTGATGGCAAAGGAAAAGTCCATATAACCATCATGTTCAAGTTCTCTACCAAGTGCCGAAAGAGACTGGAACAATTCCCTGTCGTACTGTTCAATGTCGGCGAGGACAATGTTCTCATTATTCATTGTCTGCCATGCATCGGCCAGTGGCAAAATCTTTTCCTTGAAATAACGCCCTTGTATATTGCGGAATCCAAGTTTCCCTTCGCGTGACATAAGGAACAGAATCAGCCCGTTTCTGTCAAGGATGTCATATTGCCGATATTTTGCATCAATATCGCCAAGAAGCTTTTGGCAGAATGAATCCAAAGTGCCGATGAACATAGCTCCAATGTAATTCTCGGGCAAGCCCAATTTGTGAAGAGCCTCTGCTACGCGGCGCTTGATTGAATCAGCGGCCTTTTCCGTAAAAGTAAAAGCAATGATAGACTCAGGTGCTTCTCCAGATGCCATCAGATAGGCAATTTTGTAGGCAAGGGTGCGCGATTTCCCAGACCCAGCGCATGCAAGACAGAGGATGTTCCTGGAAGCATCCTTGACAGCCTCAAACTGATTGTCCGTTAATGCGGAATGAAGAATGGTGTCTATGTCCATCATTTTCTTGCGATGTGTTATTTCGAGGGCTCTACTTGATAGTGGGACGGGGACAGTGCCTTTTGCGCTTTTGGCCATTCATGTGGTTCAGAATCATCATAAACTATTTCAGTAATATCATCCATGGTACAATGAAGAAAAGTGCAAATTTTAAGAAGCACCTCCAAACTGACATGTTTGCCGTTTTTCATATTTGCCAGAGTGGAGGAACTTATCCCCGTTGCACGACGCAATTCCGTTTTGGTAATATTGTCATCTATGAGCCGATACCAAAGCTTCTTATATGAAATGTTCGTCATGGGGCATCATTTCCCGGAAAGGTTGCAAAAAACGGTCTATTTCAATTAAGTTAGTCCATATATTAAGGATTACAAGCTTCAATTGTGCGATTTCTCGCACTTTTTTCCGAATTTTGTGACTTTTGTTCGCAAACTTTCCAGTCTATCAGCAGGAAGTCTTGCCCACCTTCACATCTACAAGCCCCTCTTTCTTATTCGCCTGCTCAGCGGTGATCCAGTCCACAAGCATCCCGCCACTGTGCGGGAAGTAGGGACTGGCGAGGAGGTTTCCCTC
>JAFSTJ010000128.1 GCA_017450525.1 Victivallales bacterium
ATTTCTTCGTCAGTCAATAAATATCTTCGTAAAAAATAATCATAAAATATTTTTGCTGATAGTTTCATTTTTTACCTTTTATTTATAAGATGTTTATTATTTTTTATAAACAACTGCATAATTCTTCCAATTATACGAAACATAATATTTTTAGAATCCTTGAAATACGCCACTGGATCGCGCCGAAATTTACGTTTTTTACGTTCCGCAAGCGTAAGCTCATCATTCAATTCACTTTGTGTATTTTTTATGCTGAATACAGTGCTTTGCACGACTTTACTTTCGACTGCATGGCTTTCACTCTGTCTGACTATGACATCCGTCTTTCCATCCATGAAAGCCAGGACATCTGCGGCTTTGACAGCATAGGGCTGCATTTCCCGCAGCCGTTCACACACATTTTCCATTTGCTGTACACGTTGCAATGCCTCATCCAGTACTTTGCTCAGTGCAGCGAATCTCTGCTCAAAGCGCCAATATTCATCCACACTGAGCTTTGCAACATGCGGCGCACCTCCCCAATGCGCAAGCGCTGCTGCCGGATGGCACGCAATTTCTAAAAAATTATGTTTCCGACTTTTGTCGAGCGAATTCTGGACAGCGTAGACAGCTCCCATGCGCAGATTTTTAAACATATGGAACACAAGGCGCAGTTCCAAAGGCAGTGCATCAATCCGTATTTCGTTGTCTTGCGCAGGTAAAAAAAACAATTCTGCCCCAACGGGAACAGGTTCGCCCAACAATAGTCTGCCCATGTCCAGGTCTTTTTCTCCCAAATCCTTCACATCAAAGACTGCGATGTCATGTTGTCCTGGTACGGTCTGCAAAGCTACATACACTGCACAGTGAAATTCACGCAACGCGGCTTCACCTGCGCTGGCAAATACCGAAAAATCGCGCACATAGACAATGCGCAGTCCAAGACCATGCTGTAAACATGCCTCGCGCCAGCATTGAATGTACAGACTGTTTTCAGGGGAAAGGCAGATACACGGCCTATCAGCACTTGCAGCATCAGCGCACAAATCCTTGGACGCGGCAGCAAATGGCTGGATCAAAGCGCTTGCCCATTGTCGAAAAGAGCCGCGCACTAACAATTCCAGCTCACAGTTGATGGCCGCTCGGGCATCGGCATATATGGCGTTAAGTCTGGCTGTAGGCAACGCTTCAATGGCAGGAAGCGACTGCACCCGCGCCAGTGCCGAGACAATGCACTCAGCCGTCTTCTCATTAGCGTAGCAAAAGAGGACAATATTTGCCATCATGTCCCCCCGCCTTGCGCCAGGTTGTCGGCTAATGCGATAAGTTTGCGAAGCTGGCTGTATTCGGCATTCCTGATAATCAAATCGCGTCCTGCCAAAAAATCCATGCTAGATCGAGACAAGTTGAGTTTTGTACCCGTTTCCTCCAGAGGTATCCGCCGTTTCCCCAACCAATCCATCCACAGCGTGCGGAGATGCTCCCAGGACAGTAAGCTTGCATTGTCAAAGGCCAGTGCAGTATGGTTGGTGATCTTGTCTCTAGTTTCCTCCCACAAGCCCGGCTGACGCAAATTGTGAAGCCATTGGGCAGGCCTGGCCACAGCTATAAGGGGCAGCCCCTTGCGCAAGGCTGTAATGCTGATGTGCAAATCTACATACATCGGCCCGGTCAAGGCAAAATCCTCATCTGCATACATGCTGGCTGGAAAGGCAGCAGTCCCGCTACCCACGAGGTTGATGACATTGTTGCCGTCAAAACCGTCTTCCATGGAAAACCATGCCTGGCGCTCGAAGTAGTAGGCAAAATCCGCTTTGAACAGGCTTCCATGCACCGCGACACAGGCTTCACCGTCAAATATGGCAAGGGTACGCAATAATGACGGTACATAGTCCTGCGGATAGTGAATGTCATCGTCCAGTGTAAAAACGATACCGTCACGTTCACGTTCCAGCCAGAACATTTTGCCGTTGGCCTTGATATCGCCAAATGTTGCGCAGCCAAGAATGGGGACGACATTATCAAGACCTTTCAGACAGTCTGGTATTGCCTCGTAGGCGTTCAGGTAAACATACAGGATGTCAAGCTGGTTGCGGACTGTTTCCAGCACTTGGCAGAGAGTCGCCCCACGGGCAGGGAATGTGGCCATACAGCCGATGGTTCTAGTCGGCATCCAACCATGCTCCGTTAAAACGCCCCAAATGGACACAGTCCTTTTTCAATTTGGCGTCAGCGATATGCCAAGTATGCCCTTGTGTGGAAGTGCGTCGCGTGCAATAGTTCCAAGGATCACCAATGTAGATGCGCTCCGTTTCGCGCCAGAGAG
>JAFSTJ010000129.1 GCA_017450525.1 Victivallales bacterium
AGGAAGCAGATTAAGGAATTGCTGGTAGAGAGGCTTTTTCTGGATATTGAGCCCCAGAGTATTGAGGATGAAAAGCCGCTGGCTGAATACGGCGTGGATTCGTTCCTGCTGCTGGAGATGATAGTGGCGATGGAGGAGCAGTTCGGCGTTACATTTGACCAGTCGGAGATTACGGCTGAAGTGCTGAAGAGCGTGGATTCCTTGGCAAGGCTGGTGGAAGGCAAGCTCAATGGCTGAAACTGGCAAGGACAAGGGCGGTATTGGCGGCAGGGTGCGCCTGTTTTATGGCGTGCTTCTGTCGCTGTTGCTTTTATGCCTACCGCCTGGACTGACCACTCGTCTGGCTGGAATGGGTCGCTTGCTCATCGAGCCTAGCCAGTCTTTTGCGCGAATGTGTGCACGTGCGGCACGCGGCGCATGGGGCGGATTGCCTGACGGCACTGGCCACGAGGACGCCAACATCCTGCGGCAGGAGGCGGCAGAGGCAAAGGCGGAGTATGAACACCTGCGCCAGGAAAGCGCCACTCTCTTGGAGGAGAACAGGCAACTGCGCAACAGAATCGGCATGACGCTGGCCACCAAGCAAATGAGCCTGGCGCTTTGCGAAGTGCAGCAGCGTGACGCCTTCTCCGAATATTACGATTATGTGGTGGTCAACAGGGGAAGTTACGATGGAATTCGCCCTGGCAAGTTGGTGATTTCCGATGCTGGGCTTGTGGGCATAGTTTCCGAAGTTGGCTTGAAGACAGCCAAGGTCACACTTGCCACCAGTGCGCGTTTTTCATATCCCTGCCAGGTCAGAGGACGGAATGTTTCGGGTATATTGACTGGCGGCGGCAGCGACAGCGCATACAAGATAAGCATGCTTCAGCCAGTGCCGCAGGTTGTGGTGAACAGCCTGGACGGTGTCTTGTTTGACAAGGTCGCCGTTGGGGACATTGTCACCGTCACGCCTGAAGGGGCGCAGGATGGGCCAGTGCTTATTGCAGGGCGTGTCGCGGATGTGGACAAGAGCGGCAGCGCTGCACCTGTCCTGCATTTGAATACAGCGGCCTCTTTTGCACAGATGAAATATCTGTTTGTGGTATTGTAGCAAGGCCGCCTACCTCCGTGAATATGGGAACATTGATTGACATAAAAGTCAAATTGGACTTTGCAGTATTGCGTGAGTACCTGCTGGGGCGTGATGGACTCTGGCGGGATATGTTGTCGCTGCTGGGATCGGTGTTTCTATGCGTAGTTGCGTCTGGCTTGCAATTGGCCTTGCCGTCTGCCCTGCCAGAACTGCCTATATATCCTGCAGTGCTGGTTTCGTGTTGTTTATATGGCGGGCGTTTGTCCTGGCTATGGCCTGTCCTGTGCGGCATTCTGCTGGATTGCTGGACGTATGGGACGCTGGGCGTGTCATCTTTGTTCCTTAGCCTGTGCGTACTGCTGCATTATTGGATTTTGCGTTCAATGTCCCGCAGATGGCCTGATGCTGTCAGTGTTGGCGTGGCCAGTTTTGCCGCGACATTTTGCTGGACTTTGCTGATGCTGCTGTTCAAGGCGGAAGGAATGCCAGTTGTCCAACGCCTGGCCTTGATGCCGCGCCAGGTATTTCTTGCCTCATTGCTGGCCGTGCCTTTGGGGTCCTTGCTGCATTTCAAGAAAGGAAGTCGTCGAGATGCTTGACGTCATTTACAAATCCGTATTTGAGCTTTCATCCCTGTGCTTGTTTTTCATAATGATATACTGGCTGCGCAGGGCGGTGGGTTCTATTCCGCTTTACATGCTTCTGGGCACATTCTTTGCCTTCGCCCAGATTTCACAGATGCCAGGCTTCGAAAAAATGCTGCTTCCCGCAAGTACAATGGGGATGCTGGACAATGGCATTTTGCTGATACCTGTGATATTGATGTACCTTACGATATATGAGGAGGAAGGCACAATAGAGGCGCACCGCTTCATACTGTGCATGCTTCTTTCCGTATTGTCCTGTGTCTATATCATTCAGATGATATTGGTGCACTGCGAAGTGAATCTGGACTTCAGTGAAATGGCGGGCTTCCTGTCGGACACCAGCAATTTCCTGGTGCCAATACTCATAATGACTGCGTGCCAGTTGCTGCTGTTCATGTTGTTGCCCGTAACGTACCAGACCATGCGCAACATGCATATTCCAACTGGTGTTGCGATGCTGCTCCACATCTATGCGTTCATTTGTGGCAACAATGCGATGCTGGTGGTCTGTGGCTATTCAAGTGCGCATATTTTCCCCTTGCTGGAGTGGAATGTGTCAATTGTAGTCATTTCGTTCATATCCCATTTCTATCTGAAGATAACCTGCGGCAATGCGCTGGTTGGCAAGAAGAAGCCCTTCGCAATTATTTCCACTTTGCTGGAGCATATACAGAGCGCGGGGCGCCTGCGCCAGTCCGTGGAGGAATGGGAGGGCAGATACCAGACTGTGATGGACAACAGCATGGAGATGATTTTCCTGGCGGACAAGGATGGCAATGTGATAAACGCCAATCATTCCGCTGTTAAGCAACTCAAGGGCTTTTCCGAGGATCTTAACCTGGCGACGATTATTTTCAATGAAAATGGCGAGCCTTTTGACTGGCAGGGAATATGCGCACCGCTGCTTGTTGAGCATGGCGAACATCAGGGTATAGAACCTCAGCCGCCAAAGACTACCTTCTTCAATTCAATGCAGATGAAACTTCCCGATGAGCGTGTCATCTACGTGGAATTCAATATTTCAACAGCCAGGCTGAATGACATGGAGATGGTAATTGTCATCATGAGGGATGTGACTGACAGCCACATTGAGGAGCAGCGCCGCAAGA
>JAFSTJ010000130.1 GCA_017450525.1 Victivallales bacterium
CTTGCCGAAACATCCAACGCCTGACCTTCCTTCAATTCAGAAAACTTTTCCTCAAAGTCCACATGGTCTCCATTCGCCTTCAACTTGCGTGACTTCCCACCGACCTTCAGTTCAATGACGGCCTTCTTCGCATCCGCCTCCGACAACTTGAAGTTCACCCTTCCTGCCAGCCTCTTCGCATCCTGACCTGGATAGTAGTTGTTTGCATACTGGGGCCAGGTGATTTTGATGTCAATTGGCTTGTATTCCGCCTCAACTGGATAACAGCGCCCCAATTCCACATCACCTCTCTTCAGCGTAACCTTGACTTTATGATGGCTTTTCTGCGAGGCAGGAAAGTCCAGATTCTTGACCACGCATTTGCTGTTGCCATGCTCCACGCGCACTTTCTGTGTCGCCTTGCCTCCATTAGGAACCTCAACCGTCATATCCCAGTCGCCGACAGCCTCCGCCGTGCCTTCCACATTCACAATCAGATTGCCCTTGATGACATCCCCTTCCTTGGAAAGGAAATCGCCATACACGACTGGAATGTAAACATCCTCAATGCCCTTTCGCATTGGGAAGCCGTCAACGGGCTTGAATACCTTGCTTTCGTGGTACTGGCTGTTCAGCGGCGCCCAGGTGCTGGCGCCTCCATCAACTGCCTGGTTGCGGCATATATTTACAAGCCAGGTCTTGTTCCACATCTTGTTCCTGGTCATGTAGAACGCGGAATACGGTATCTTCACTTCAAGATACCATGCCTTGTCATCCTTGCTGACTGCGCTCTGCCAGAACGGCGCATATTTGTCTGGCATGATATTGCCGCCTTCGCCACGGAACATGGCATACGTGTCATTCTGGCAGCCAACTGCAAAATGATAGTATTCCACAGGATTTCCAGCAGGCGAAAGGAAGATTTCAACTGAATCGCTTGTCCAAATGCTGCCAGCCCACTTCAGCGTCGAGATGTTGCCGTCCAAGCAGGTAATTCCAAGATAAACAGCCTCGTCATCAGCCAAGATAGAAAATTCCGTCTGGTCCTTCATGGGCTTTTCCGCCTGGGACTTCAATCTGATGAAGCCGCTGGTCTTTATAGCCGCCTTCCAGGCTACCTCGTCCAATTTGCCATCCACTACAATGGGCGAAGTCGGTGCAGCCACAGTCAATGCCTTCAAGGACATGCAACACAACAAGGACAAAAACAGATAATACAACCTCTTCATTGTAAACTCCTCATTATTATCAAACGCCATAAAAAACAAGAGTAATGTACATACGCTAACAATCATTTTCAAAGCAAAGGCTCGTTTTTTAACACAGAGGCACAGAGTTTTTTAACGCAGAGACGCAGAGACGCAGAGACACAGAGATTTTATTGTTTTAATATTATCCATACAAGACTTTAGCCACACAAGACTTTAGCCACCCCAAAATGATGAAACTTGGTCAATGATAAACAATAAAATACTCTGTGCCTCTGCGCCTCTGCGCCTCTGCGTTAAAAACTCTGCGTCTCTGCGTTGAGATATCCCATCTGCAATGCGCGCTGGAAGGCCCACTTCAGCAAGGGGGCGGCATATCTTCCACCTGACCCGACATGCTCAACGACGCAAACGCCAGCCAAGCGGGGATTATCCGCTGGCAATGCCGCCACGATTATGGCATGGGGCAAGGCATTTCCAGCCTGTGCAGTGCCAGTCTTCGCCAGAACAGCGCACTCATCCATTTGCAACTGCAGTCCCGTGCCATGGGCATCCTCGGTGCACGCCCTCATTCCAGCCAGTACCAAGGCACGCGCCCTGTCACTCCAGTGCATTGGCAGTGGCTGCGTCACATTGCCCAGCACATAGTGGGGCTGTATGCGCTGCCCCGTGACAATCGCAGATGTGACCACTAGTAATTGCATCGGCGTGACAATCCAGGCCCCCTGCCCTATCGAGGCATTCGCCAAGTCGCCAAGTTCCCAATTGCATTTATCATACTTGCCAGGGACGAATGCAATGCCCCTTCCCTCAAATGCAGCTAGTTCCGTCCCCACGGTTTCGCCCAGAGGCAGGCCTTGCGCCACCTTGCCGAAGTTCCCCTTGCCAAGACGCCGTCCCAAAGAACAGAAGAAGATATTACAGGAGCGCCCCAATGCCTCCACCACATCCAACTCGCCACAACCGTAAATGTGTGAACATGCCAGATTTTTGCCATTGCCAAGGCTGAAATATCCCTCGCAGTTGATGCGCTCGTCTTGCGTCAGCATACCGCAATCCAATGCTGTCAGTGCCAGGAGGGGCTTGAAAGCAGAACCTGGCGGATAATATCCCGCCAATGCGCGGTTGAACAAGGCTCCTTCCTGTTCCTTTGAGGCTGGCTCTCCAAACTTAACTGTGGGTTCGCTGACGCTTGCCAGTATGTCGCCATTGCGCAAATCCATCAGCAGAAGCGCACCCTTGTAAGCATTTTCGCGGAACTGCGCCTCTATGTACTCCTGCAATTCAATGTCAATAGTAAGTCTTATGTCTTTTCCACGCTGCGCTGAAATCATGTCGAATGTGGCATTTCTATAGGATTGCACATCGGTCTGAAAAAACTCCAGGCCGCCGCTTCCACGCAACTCGGCGTCCATCGCCGCCTCCATGCCACTCACACCCTTCATCTCCCTGAAGGCAAATGAAACATTTCTCACTTTAAGCGGATTAGCTGGAGTTCCCAATGCAGTGTCGCCCCTGACCAGGCACGCAGAATCTGCATGGCTGTGATGACGACGCCATGTCATGTATAATTCCGTGCCTGGATAATCCTCACGATGCGCAGCCCAGCGGCGTATGTCCTCCTGCGGCACCGATGTCCACAGCACAAATGGCATTGGCGCCTTGGAGGTAATGTGCTTCAGCATAGCCTCTCTGCCAGGACGTGTCCTGTAGTAGTCTGGTCCAAGAAACGCGGCAAGGGATGATATTACCGTCGAGGCCTTGTCGATTGTGCGCCGTCTTGTATCCCTGGGATCCCTGATTTTCTCAATGCGCAGCGCTATGTGGTATTCTGGCACGCTTTTGTCCAGGACAACGCCATTCCTGTCCAATATGGTGCCGCGTTCCGCGGGGATGTAGGTCAATCGGTCCTGCTGCCGGCGTACATTGGCATCATTCTCCGTGCCACGAACCAATTGCAGCCAGGCTACGTATGCGCACAGCATCGCCATTACGACAAGAATGCCACCTGCCAATGCCAGAGACTTTGATGCGCCTTCCCTCATTTCACAGACCTGAGCTTCTGGCAAAGCCTGGTGAAACGTGGTCCAGGCAACACTGCATAATCATCGGTGACAACCACAATCCTGCCATTTTTCACCGCATTCAATTCTGGCAAAGTTCGCTTCCAGTCATTCTGTGCGGCCTCAATATCCTTACAATCTGGAAGCAATTCATAAATAATATCTGGCTGCATTCTCAAAAGCAATTCAGGTGACAGAGAAGGATATTGCACTTTGCTATCAGGCAAAAGTTCAAGCCCCGCTGCATCCGCAAGTCTTCCATAAATGGACGCAGTTGAAGCCACCTGCACATCCTTTACTGTGCCATTGCCATAGTCCCGCCAAATTATAATGACAGCACTTCGCCTCTCCGTTGAGGCATTCTTACAATTCAAATTATCCACAAATTCTCTGGTGACATTTTCCGCCTGCTCGCTTCGGCCAAGCGCATTGCCAATCAATGCAAACGAATCCTTGATTTCGTCAAAGGTAGTAATTGGCACTTCCAGGACGGGCACGTTCAACTTGCGCAATCTCTCCGCAGTGTCCGCTTCAGTTTTAGTAAGAACTACACAAGTTGGCTTCAGGCGCACGATTGCCTCGAAGTCCGTGTCAATGAAGCCACCAACCTTTGGCAGTTTCTCCACGTGAGGCGGATATTTGCAGAATTTCGAGCATCCCACCACATTGTCCCCCAGCCCCAAGGCGAACAAGGTTTCAGTCAACGAAGGAGCCAGGGACACAATCCTGGCATTGTCATACCCGCCAGTCGTCTCTTTTTGTTCTACTCTCCCCTTGCAGCCAAACAAGAACAACAAGGAAACAAATACTGCAATAAACCCAGAATGCATAACAAAAACAAAATATCAGCGCAGAAACGCAAAATCAAAAAACTCTACGTTTCCGCGCCTCCGCGTTGTATTCTATTTTTTCTTTTCCATTTCTGCCTTTGGCACATTGCCCCAGATCGGGACCTTTATGCCGCCGCCCAGAACAGTGGCCTTCAGCATCAAGGAGCCTCTTCCTTTGTATTCGATTTTCTTGATTGAGCCAGTCCATACCACTGCGTTCTCTTCGTCCTTGGGAAGAAGTTGCAACTTGTTCTTATTCTCCATAAGGACCTGTGGCATGCAGTAAGAATCATAGAAGGAAATGCTCACATCCTCGGCAGGCTCCTTCAGATATACGGTAATGTCCATTCCCTCGCCATTCCATGTATAGTCGATGTAGTTTTCAGGCACTTTCACCTGTTTCATGTACTTGAAGCCCAGTTTCAACCCATGCATATCAACCCGCAGAAACGCGCTGCGCTTGTCAATCACCCTCTTCACAGTGAATATTCCCTGGTATGGATTGGCCACCATGCCGATGTACTGCGGAATGGAGAATCCCTTGTAACCAGGCTTGTGCTCAATGCTGTCAATCTCAAACACCAGCCAATCATAGCCAGGTGCGCAGTCCACATAGCGTCCTCCATCCACTTTTGAGCCAGGCTCAATTGTGAAGCCGCCTTCGTCACGGCTCTTCATCACGAGAGTGTCTTTCCATCCCTTGAATTCGCCCTTCCCATCCTCAAGCCACAAGGTATTGGCATCTGGATTCTTCAAAAACTCGGCATTCAGCGCCAGGGCCAGCAGCCCGCAC
>JAFSTJ010000131.1 GCA_017450525.1 Victivallales bacterium
CTGAGCGTCGATAAGCAAATTACCATCGCCGCTTATGTTGCCATGTATGCGTGCGCGGATGTCCTCGGGCACCATGTCCAGCGGATAGCGCAATTGCACGGCGCTGTCGGTGCGGTTCACGTACTGCCCGCCAGCTCCAGAAGCACTGGTGCAGATGAACTCCACATCCTCAGGTGCCAGGAAGAAATCTCCCTTTATGCACAGTTTTTCCATGGTTTATATTCCAAAGTCCATGTATTGCCTAGTTCCAAGAAGCACGCTTTGCCAAAGCTGGCTGCACGGGTCGATTTTGCGTCTTGCAAGCGTGGCAAGCGGGATTGGGACGTATGTGAAATAGCCTTGCCAGTTGCCGACAACCGCATCGGTCATGCCCGCCATGGCAGCATGCACTGCATGTTGCGCTAGATGCGAGCAGAAAATGGAATCCATGGCATTGGCTTCAGTGCTGCGAATATTGTAGCTGGGATCAAAGTATTTCACATTGATTTCCTTTCCCCGCTCCTTGAAATAGTTGGTGATGGCGTCCTTCAGAAGTGGGCCGATGTCCTTGTGCAGCTTGTTGCCTGACTTGTCATGGACGTCATTACCGCTTTCGAACAGGTTCTGCCCTGCGCCTTCCGCCACTACCACCACGGCGTGGTGCTTTCTGTCCAACCTGCGTTCCAGTGCCGTCAGGAAACCATGCTCGCCTCCCAGGATGAAGTCCAATTCAGGTATCAGGCAGAAATTGACAACGGAGCTGGCCAGGCTTGCGTATGCGGCGATGAAGCCTGAGTCCCTGCCCATAAGCTTTACCAGCCCCACGCCGTTCAATGAGCCTTTCGCTTCGTTGTGTGCGCATTGGATGATGGGGGCGGCATTTTGCACGGCGGTCTCGAAGCCGAATGTCTTGTCCATGAAGTTCAAGTCGTTGTCAATGGTCTTCGGGATGCCGATAACGCTGATGGGCAGTTTCCTCTTTTCTATTTCCTGATGGATTGCATGTGCACCCTTTTGGGTTCCGTCGCCTCCGATGGTGAAAAGTATGTTTATGCTCAAGCGGTCAAGTGTGCGCACCATTTCCTCCACTGACTGCTCTCCTCTGGAGGAGCCCAGGATGGAGCCGCCCTTTGTGTGTATGTCGTCCACCACGTCAGGTGTTAGGATGAGAGGCTTGAGGCCATTCTTTGGATTTAAGCCGCTGTAGCCGTATTGTATGCCATAGATATTGTCCACGCCATAACTGTAGTACAGTGTGTTCACCAGCGATTTGATGACGTCATTCAGGCCTGGGCAAAGGCCCCCGCATGTTGCGATTGCAACGCGTACCCAAGCCGCATCGAAATACAACTGTTTCCTGGGACCCGCTGCCAGGAAGGCTGGTACCTTCTTGCCTTCCTTGATGAGGCGTTCGTTTTCAGCATTGTCCGCACAGTAGCTGATGGTCTCGCTG
The DNA here is from genome assembly GCA_017450525.1 of Victivallales bacterium. GTDB lineage: Bacteria > Verrucomicrobiota > Lentisphaeria > Oligosphaerales > Oligosphaeraceae > RGIG3456. The sequence continues at coordinate 1,433 of JAFSTJ010000131.1, forward strand.
TCATCCACGAAAATCACATCCTTCAAATGTGATTCCAAGGTGGGAGTGCCTACGCGTTTGATGCTGAAGTCCAGCTTTGAGATCTCATCGAGGGGCAAACTCATATTCTGCGGTAGCATTTTCTTCTCCTAATTAGTTTATGCGGTTACTGAAGTTGGACCCCGCTCGCAGGCGTGCATTTGAAATTATTATAATTCTATTGGCGTGATTCCGCCAGGGCAACCTGAGTGGGCGCCGTTTGGCGCCCACATCGATATCTATGCCTGCATTCTATTTGACAACGAAGTTCATAAGGCGGCCAGGCACTGCGATGAGCTTGACCAAGGTCTTGCCTTCCAGCGCTTCTGCCACTGCCTGGTTTTGTTTGGCGAGCTCGACCATTGCGTCCTTGTCGGCCTGCGCGGGCATCATTATGCGTGCCTTTGGCTTGCCGTTGACTTGCACTAGGATTTCCGCTTCGTCCAGCTTGGTTTTTGCCTCGTCGTATGTAGGCCACTTTTCGTATGCCAATGTGTCAGCATGACCCAGGCGCTGCCAGAGTTCCTCTGCAATATGTGGTGCCATTGGGCTGATTAGGAGTACCATTGTCTCCATGGCGGCTTTGTTGCGCTTCTTCAGGCGTGAAAGTTCGTTGAGTGCAATCATCAGCTGGCTTATCGCCGTGTTGTAGCTGATTGCCTCCAGGTCTTCCGTGACTTTCTTGATTGTCTGGTGCATGATGCGTTCCACATCTTTTGGCAGTGGTTCCTCGCAGAGTTCAGGTGCTAGGTTGCCTGTGTTTATGTCCACGATGGAGCGCCACAGCTTGTTGAGGAAGCGGTTTACGCCTTCAACGCCTTCCGTATTCCATGGCTTGACTTCCTGCAGTGGACCCATGAACATCTCGTAGAGGCGGAAGCTGTCCGCCCCGTATTTCTTTATGATGTCGTCTGGATTTACCACATTCTTCAGGGACTTTGACATCTTTGCAGGTAGCATTGTGAGCTTTTCACCTGTTTCCTTGTGGTAGAAGCAGTCGTCTTCGCGTTTTTCAACAAGGTCGTTTGGCACGAGGACGCCGCGTGTGTCCTTGTAGGATATGCCCAGAATCATTCCCTGGTGGATTAGGCGCTTCCAGGGTTCAGGCGTGGAGACCAGGCCCAGATCATACAGCACCTTGTGCCAGAAGCGGGAATACAGCAGATGCAGGACGGCGTGCTCGGCACCGCCGATGTACAAATCCACTGGCATCCAGTATTTTTCCTTTTCAGGATCCCAGCCCTGCTTGTCATTGTGCGGGTCGATGTAGCGCAGGTAGTACCAGCATGAGCCAGCCCATTGAGGCATGGTGTTGGTTTCCCGTTTGCCCTTCAAGCCTGTTTCCTTGTCTGTGTATTCGAGCCATTTTGTGGCACGTGCCAGAGGCGGTTCGCCTGTGGCTGTTGGCTTGTAATCTTCCATTTCAGGAAGCACCACAGGCAATTCATTTTCTGGAACCAGCTTGATGCTGCCGTCCTCATAGTGTACCAGCGGGAATGGTTCGCCCCAATAGCGCTGGCGGGAGAATAGCCAGTCTCTCAGCTTGAAGTTCACGGTTGGGGTGCCGATGCCCTTATTGTGCAACCATTCGATGATGGTCTTCTTCGCATCCGCCACGGAAAGACCGTCCAGCGAAACTTCCTGGTTGGACGAGTGGAAAAGGACGCCGTTCCCTGTCCAGCATACCTTGCCTTCCAGGATGTCCTCCAGCTTCAGGCCCTTTGCCTCCGCCTCCTCTTTTGTGGGCTTCAAGATGCAGATGATGGGTATGTTGAATTTTGTGGCGAAGTCAAAGTCTCTGTCATCGTGGGCTGGAACTGCCATGATTGCGCCAGTGCCGTAGCTTATCAGCACATAGTCCGAAATCCAGATTGGAATCTTTGCGCCGTTGACGGGGTCGATTGCGTATGCGCCAGTGAATACGCCAGTCTTGTCCTTTGTGCCTTCGGTTCTGTCCATATCAGACTTGGTACGTGTAATTGCCACGTATTCATCCACGGCGGCCTTTTGCTCTGGTGTGGTGAGTTTTTCCACCAATGGATGCTCAGGGGCCAGCACCATGTAGGTGGCGCCGAACAAGGTGTCAGGCCTGGTTGTATATACTCTGATTTTATCATCACGTCCATCCACCTGGAAGTCTACTTCCGCGCCAGTGGATTTGCCGATCCAGTTGCGCTGCATTTCCTTGGTGCCTTCTGGCCAATCCAGGCCGTCGATGCCTGCCAGTAGCTGCTCGGCGTATTTTGTAATGCGGAGCACCCACTGCCTGATGGGCTTTCTTTCCACTGGGAAGTTGCCCACTTCGGAACGGCCATTGATGACTTCCTCGTTTGCCAGAACCGTGCCTAGTGCAGGGCACCAGTTTACTGGCTGTTGTGATTCGTATGCCAATCCTTGTTCGTAAAGTTTGCAGAATATCCACTGGGTCCACTTGTAGTA
>JAFSTJ010000132.1 GCA_017450525.1 Victivallales bacterium
CGGGGCGACAGCCCGGCGCCACCGCTGCTTTCGCGGCGGGCACAGGCCCCCGCCCAGTGCGCGGGGCGACAGCCCCGCGAAAACCAGCCGCTCTCGCGGCGGGCACAGGGCGACAGCCCCGCGAAAACCCGCCGCTCTCGCGGCGGGCACAGGCCCCCCGCCCAGTGCGCGGGGCGACAGCCCCGCGAAAACCAGCGCCCACATAAATCAACAAAGGAGCAAAAATGCGCCATACCCTGTTTTTCCTGTTTGCAATCTTGTTCTGCATCAGCGCCATTGAACTTCCATACTGCAACGCAGTCCCCAAGATGGACGGGGTGCTGGACGACAGCTGCTGGCAGGCACTGGAATGGCACTCTGGCTTCACAGTGGTACAAAGCGGCGCAAAGCCCTCCACCGACACCCGCTTCAAATTCTTCCACAATGGGGACTGCGTGTACTTTGCGCTGGAGGCAAGCGAGCCAAACATGGCAAAACTGAAGGCGGAGCCGGTCAGCTTCGACGAAGCGGCGATCTTCACCAACGACTCATTCGAGATATTCTTCTGCCCAGACCCCAAAAAGCAGGTATTCTACCACATCCTGGCCGACACACGCGGGCAGAAGTCGGACTATATGCAGGCGGACAACAATGCCGGCGGCTACAAGTCGTACTCCATCTGGGACAGTGCCGCACAAATCAAGGTAAACAAGCAGGCGGACAAGTGGACCATGGAATTGGCATTGCCCCTTGGGACCATGTCGCTCACGCCTGGCAAGTGGAGCTTCAATGTAATCCGCAACAGATACTGCGGTGCAAAGCGTGAATTCGCCACATTCTCCCCCAATCCACACTCTCTCAATGCAAGGCCAGAGACATTTGCGGAACTGACGCCCGCAAATCTGGACTTGAGCAAGTACATCTGCAACCCCAGCGGCATAAAGGCCACCTACAAGATGGAGAATGGCCTTGGCATGGCAAAGGTCACCATGAGGATTGGGAACAATGACAAGATGCTGCGCATATTCCGCATAAAGGCAAGGCTCCTTTCACTCCAGGGAAAAGAACTTGCCTGCAAGGAGGCATACTCTGGCGTAGGCGCAGCCAGTTCCGAGGAAGTCTCCCTCTCCTTTGACAACGTGAAGCAAGGCGAATACCTGCTGGACTGCGAATTCTACGACAACCGCCGCCAGCCCTGTCTGCTGGCAAAGCAAAGGCAGGAGCAGACGCTGGAATATGTGCCCATGAGCATAAAGCTGCTGTCCCCTTGCTACAGGAACAACCTGTACGCCAGCATGCCTGACCACACCATTGAGGCGCAAATCAACTTCAGCGAGTTTATGGGCAAGCCATTTGAGGTGGCACTGCTTGACGAGGCAGGCAAAATCCTGAAATCAACATCATTCCAAGGCGCAAAGGCCACGCAGACCGCAAAGTTCGACGGCAAGGCGCTGCCAGAGGGCAAATACACCTTGCAGGCAAAATGCGAAAACGCCAAGACCAGCGTGACCATATGCAAATTGCCACACCACAAGGGCGAGGTGTGGCTGGACAAGACTGGCGTCACCCACGTGGATGGCAAGCCATTCTTCCCATTCGGTTGGTATGGGCATGATGACGTGGACATGCCAAAGCCGTACCTGAACTCAATCCTGGACACGTCCAATTTCGCCACCATGGAATACATGGACCGCGTCTTCAAGAAGCGGGCGGCCTATCCAGAATTGATGATGGTATTCCCCTACCAGGAATTCAATCCACAGGGAAGCTGGAAAGTCTTCAGCTTCAAGAACAGGCATGGCTCCATGACAGCAGAGCAAAAGGAACTGCTGATGCGCAACATCAAGATGCTGCGGGACCAGCCCAACCTGCTGGGATACTACATGGCGGACGAGCCAGAAAACCAGGGCACCAACCCACTGTGGCTTCAGGAAGTGTATGAGCTGATACGGGAGCTGGATCCATGGCATCCATGCATAATGCTGAACTGGGGCGTGGCTGGCATACAGAAATACTACAAGGCATGTGACATACTCATGCCAGACTGCTATCCCACCTACTACATCAACGGCACCACCAGCAAGAAGCGCAGTTGCTCCTCCACATGGGCAAAGACATCCACCAGCCTGCGCCCAGCATGGCAAATGCCGCAGGTTGCCTCCTGGCCCGCATACAACAGAAGCGGCGTCAAGGGCGTACCGCCGAACTACGATGAAATACGCTCCCAGTTCTTCCAGGCGCTGATACACAATGTGAAGGGCTTCAACATGTACGCGTACTTCGAGGCAATACGCTTCCCAGTGCTGTACATGGGCGGCGAGGCAATGGGGTTAACACTTATGCAACTGAAGGACTACCTGCTGCCCAACACCAACCAAAACGCACTGCGTGTCAAGACGACGCCAGACATGCCAGAGTTCCAGGCTGGACTAAAGATTTCAGGCGGTCGCATTGCCATTCTTGCAGTGAACACGGAAATGAAGGAGGTTAAGGCGGACTTCACCGTGACCGTGCCTGTTGGCGACACACTCTACGTTGCAGGCGAGAATCGTGAAGTCAAGTTGCAAAAAGGCAAGTTTAGCGACACATTCGCGCCTGGCGAAACGCATATCTACCTGAACAACAAGAAAATGGCAGAGGCCGTGCCAGGCGTGGCGGAGACAAAGGCCGCCATCGAGGCGGCAAGGCAGGCACGCAAGAAGCCAGGCAACCTGGTCGGCATGGGCGAACTGCTGGTGGCGGACCATATTGAGCTAAACGAAGGCAAACTACCGCCAAATGCGCCCAAACTTACCGCCTCCAGCGATCATCACAACTATTTCGCCACCAAGAAAACAGGTTCACTATACTATCTGGTGGACGGCATACTGGACCCCAAACGACCTGAATACGCATGGGGCCCAGAATTCAAGGACAAACAGCCCTGGCTGGAAGTCAAACTGCCAGCACCTGCCACGCTGGGCACATTGAAACTGTATACGCCCAGGGGCAACGTGGAGGAAGGACACGTTCTGGTAAATGGCAAGACCATTACATTCAAGAACAGCAAGAAACTTACTGAAGGACGGGAAAACGTAGTCATTGACGTGGATTTGCAAGGCGAGAAAAGCGATACTGTCCGCATTGTCTTCACCAAATATACCATAAAGATTTTTGCCACCGCACCAGAGGGGCGTATGCTTTCGGAGATTGAACTGTATGCAAAGTAAAATCGCTGCCATTCTAAGGAAATCTTGCTTATATTGTAGTATTATGCTACTTTCAGTTTGCGTTTTTGGAGAACAAATGAATAACAAAATAACATTGCCTGATAATCCCAAAATTTACGAAACAGAGGCTGCTGCACAATTGGAGGAATACCTGCCGCAGCTGGTGGGAACGCTGAAGGTGGCAGGCAAGAAGGCGCATTTCTTCGTAGGCGACACAGCCGAAGCCCGCAAACAGGGCATTCTCTGCGAAAAGATGGAGGAGGAGGCATGGAGCATCACCGCAAATGAAAAGGGCCAGATTTTCCTCTGTGGCGGTGGAACAAGAGGCACTCTTTACGCCACAACCCACTTTCTAGAGGACAAGATGGGCATGCACTGGCTTACTCCAACAGACGAGTATTTGCCTGAAAAGAAGGCGACCATCGAACTGGAGCAGTTTACCCTCAAAGGCAAGCCCTACCTCAAGATACGCGACGTGTATCGTGCCCCAAAGCCAGTCCAGGACAAGGGACGCTTCGCAATGCACATGCGCCTGAACATTGAAGGCGAATGGCCTCTCATAGACACCAAATACGGCGGCGGCATCAACTACGGCTCCCCTTCACATTGCCATACCATCGAGAATGGATATTTCCCTGCAAAGCAGTATTTCAAGGAGCACCCCGAATACTATTCGCTGATAGACGGGAAGCGCAACAGCAGCATGTGGTTCGGGCAGATATGCGTGTCACGTCCAGGCCTGGTGGAGGAGTTCATTGAAAAGTTAAAGGCCTTCATCTTGGCGGATGAGGCGGAGGCCGCGAAGAATGGCCAGCCCGCACCATGGATATATGACATTTCCCTGAATGACAGCCGCGGCTTCTGCCAATGCCCCGAATGCGCGGAGCGAGTTAAAAAGTACGGCGAAAGCGGCGCATTCCTGCTGGTGCTGAATCCCATCGCGGATGCACTTAAGAAGTTCCGTCCCAACTATTTCCTTCAGACACTTGCTTACTTTGCCACAACTGAACCGCCCAAAGGCGGCATCGTGGCGGCGGACAACCTCCTCATCCGCACCTGCAACGCAGCGACCTACCTCCATGAGAAAATAGATTCCGACAAAAACGACACATTCAGGAAGCAGGTCCAGGGCTGGGCAAAGGTTTCCAATGTCCTCTGCCCCTGGGAATACTCCATCACATACGGCGCAAATGGCTCCAAACTGCCCTACCCCAGCGAATTCAACATAGGCGAAAACATCCGCTTCTATATTAAGAACAAGGCAATAGGCATGTTCTTCGAGCATGAGAATCCTGATTCATCCGACATGTACGACCTGAAGGTCTATATGGAGGCAAAACTGCTGGAGAATCCATTCCAGGACGATATGGTGCTTATGCAGAAGTTCTGCGACATGTTCTATGGCAAGGCCGCGCCGCACATCCTAAAGTACAGGCAACTGTTGCGGGAGGCAGCCTTCAAGAACAATGCAGGCGTCCATTTCTTCTTCCCATACGCGCTGGACTTCAGATACATCGGCTGGAAGGAAATGGTGGCAATGCAGAAGTGTATCGATGAGGCACTTAAGGCTGTGGAAGGAAACGAATTGCTGACAAAACGTGTGGCACACGCCGCAAACACACTTGACTTCGCGCTGTTATGCAATCTCTCATGGTGGTACAGGCTCCAGGCCGCACAGGCTGGCCAGGCTGATTTGCACCAGCAACTGTTCGCGAAATCAAACCAGCGCTTCTTCAGCACATGGGAAGGCTTCTGCGCAGAATTGAAGGAAAAAGAAGGCAGAAGCGTCTCCACCAAAAACCGCAAGGGCATGGAAAGACTAAAACAAAAGGCCGCCAAGAAATTCAGACTACTGCCACAATCAAAGGGACAACTTACCCTCACGCCAGATATATTCGGCACTGGCGACGAAGGCTCACGCTGGATTGAGAACAGCCATGTTCCCGCAGGTGTTTACCTCCAGATCAAGCCTCAGTTCTCCAAGGTCAGCGAAGGCGCAGATCCATCAACATACGCCTCAAAGGATGAAACACAGACTGATATGCGCAAACTGCTGCTTGAAGTCAGGGACTACAACTCCGAGAACCTGAAAGACATTTCGGTGGTGAAAATGACTGTGGACGCAAAGTCCCTGTCAGACAAGGATTTCACTCCAGTGACCCTTAAGAACGTGCCATTCAAGCAGGGCCGCCCCATATTCGCCATCTGCAACCGCAAGACCCTCAACTTCAGGCTGGACTTCCTCAGAGACTATTTCACCGAGGACACCGCGGACATTACCATCTACCTCCGTCTCAAGGACAAACTGGAACTGTCCCACGTAGTCATAACCCCACATCAAACCCACTAACGCAGAGACGCTGCATTTAACGCAGAGGCGCAAAGACGCAGAGACGCAGAGATTTTTATTTTTAAAGATTTGGCAAAAGCATCTATGCTTGCCATTTCTTGATAAAGAATAAAAAACTCTGCGTCTCTGCGTCTTTGCGCCTCTGCGTTAAAAACGTAGCGCCTCTGCGTTAAAACGTAGCGCCTCTGCGTTGTTTTAGTCCCAGGCGGTATTGCCCAGGATGCCTTCGTTGAAGAAGATAGGCTTGCAGCCCAGGTCTTCAATCAGGCATTTTGCAGCCAGTTCTATGCGCTGCATGTGGTCTGGGATGTAGTTGGGATAGTAGGGGAATGTATACTGCTCATGGGATCCGCAACTGAATATCTCGAAGCCGTACTTCTTAGCGAGGGCATCCCTAGCGGCGTAGCGCTTTGGAATCTCCTCCATGGGCGTCAGGTTGCAGCAGCAGCCACTACCAGTGAAGAAGAATATGCCCAGAGTGGGATCATAGTAGCAGGCATGCTTCTTGAGGTAGTCAGTCTCCTCGTTGATGCTGTAGTGCATGTCAAGCCCCTCGTTGATAGTGGACCTGTCCGCACCGCTGCATGAACGAGACTGTACCTTGTTCATATCGCCGCCCTTCTGCCTATCCGCCAGGCTGGGACCACCCATCACGCGAGCTCTGAAGGCAGTGCCATAGCAATGCGTGCCGCGCTTGATGACTTCGTTCGCCACTGCTGGGCCGATGTTGCCCCAGTGTATGATGACTGGCGCGATCCAGGTGTTCTCGCCAGCAAAGCGAATGATTTCGTTCTTCACCAGGTCATAGTCCCTGCCGAATTCCTCTGCAGTAGCCTCCAGGTATGCTCTATCGGGAAATTCGCCGTATGAGTGGAATGACAGCTTCAGCCAATCCGAATTGTCAATGAACTCGCTCTTCCAGATGTCAGGCATGTCGCTGAGCACGAAGTCGTGATGGTCATTGTGGAAGAAGCAGTTCAGTGTGACCTTGAGACCGTACTTGTCATGGATGTCCTTCAATCCCTTCAGATAGAAATGATCAAAGGCGCGTGCAGGACGCTGCTTAGCCAAGTCAGTGAAGAGGAAGCTGTGGTCGTCAATATAGCAGTTGCAGCGGCGGAAGGACTTTTTATCCCACACCAGAGTAATGCTCTGTGAATAGGTGCCAAATGGCGTGAGCACAGAAGCGGTAACTTCATTGAATTTCTGCGTCAGTTCAATTTCCGCGCGGAAAATGCGGCCTTCCATTTCGGCAGGAACTCCGTTCACCTTGACGGGACGCCCGTATTCGGAAATACCCTCGATTGTCACGGTAAGGCTCTTGTCAGTTTCCTTTCCATGATTGTGATTCAGCACAGCACCCTGCCTGAAATTCGTGATGTCCAACATTGATTTCTCCTGTTTTGTTGTTTGTGGTTGTTTAGGGAAATATTTGTCGTTATTATAAATCACAAAATGCCGCTATCAAGTTGCAATAGGCATTTAAGACATTCAAACTTTAGTAATGCCTCACCAAATGAAATGCAGGGGCATTAAAAATGTTCTGCCTTTCCTATGGGGCTGTTGCAAAACTCGGTGGTAGCAAGGTCGTCCTCGGCCTTGTCTAAAGTGGAAATCAAGGGTGAGACGCCTTTGCTACCACAGTTTTGCAACAGCAACCTATAAGAATCATGATTTTTATAGTGATTTTTAGTGAATTCGCTAAAATGTGTAGTAATGAATACATCTTTGTTTTCACCCTTGCAAACATGGATTTCTGCGGCTATGTTAGAAGCGGAAGGTGGGTGGGGGAAGTAACCCAAACAATGTACGCGTGCGCGAAGAAGAAGACAACGGAAGGGGACTGGAGCTGTGAACCAATATCATTCGGGGAGGCATTACAAACTTTATAGCCTCAACCATTGACAAAAGCCTTTATTGTGTTACAATATGAAGCGACCCTCAATGCTGGTAACAAAGGAGATTAAAATGAGAAAAAACGTCTTCACATTGATAGAATTGCTGGTTGTCATAGCAATCATAGCCATATTGGCGGCAATGCTGCTGCCCGCATTGAGCAAGGCGCGCATCAAGGCACGCACAATTTCATGCACAAACAACATGAAGACACACACCAATGTGGACCACTTCTACCAGTCCGACTACGATGACTGGATAATGCCAGCTATATGGAAAGATGGCAGTGGCTCTGGTCCAAGCTGGATTCCGCTGTACATAAGCTACATGTATCCTGGCGGCAGCTTCACATCAAATGTGGCGGGCATGAAGAACACGCCTCTTCTTGTCTGCCCAGGCGAAACGGTCAAATGGGGCGGCTATGCTGACCACATGTTCGCATACACCCACTACTCCCGCAACGTGACCTGCGGTAACTACCAGGCTCGCGTTGGAAAAGAAGACAACGCAGGATACAGGCAAAAGAGGCGCATGAAGAAGGTCAATGAAATGGACCAGCCTTCAATCGCAATCTTCTTCTGCGACAGCGCAATGCTCAATACACATACATTCACATGGTGGAACGCGCACCAGCGCGGCTTCGGAAAGCACGGCGGTGCCCTTACAAATCCAGAGTCACAAGGCTGTTTCGTCTATCGCTATGGCATCGGAAACCTGAGTTATGGCGACGGGCACGTGGGTTCAGTGAATGACCCATACATCTCAATGGTGCCAGATGACACCATGCGCTATGGCTTCAACATCAATTTAAGCAAAGGCTTCTAAACACATTCATAATACAATTTGCTTCCTGGACTAAAATGAAAAAATCCTTCACTCTGATTGAATTACTGGTTGTCATCGCAATCATAGCCATACTGGCGGCAATGCTGTTGCCCGCATTGAGCAAGGCACGCATAAAGGCACGCACAATTTCCTGCACAAACAACATGAAAGCGATGTCAAATGTCGAGACATTCTACCAGCAGGACTATGAAGATTGGATTATGCCCGCGTGCTGGAAGGATGGCAGCGGTTCAGGGCCAACCTGGATTCCACTTATGATAGGCTATCTTTACCCTGGCGCATCCTTCTACAGCAACGTAAATGGAATGAAACTCACCCCCACTTTGGTCTGCCCTGCAGAAACCAAGGAATGGGGTAGTTATAGTACCGACCGTAAATTCTCATATACCCACTATATCCGCAATGTCACATGCGGCAACTATCAATCACGTCTTGGAAAGGAAAGCAATGCTACTTATAGGAAGCAAAGACGCATGAAGAAAGTCAGTGAAATGGACCAGCCCTCAATTGCAATATTCATGTGCGACAGCGCACTCATGAACCTTTCAACTGTCACATGGTGGAATGCGCATCAGCGCGGCTTCGGCAAGCATGGAGGCACTCTCACAAACCCAGATTCAGAAGGATCCCTCGTATATCGCTATGGCACTGGAAACGTGGGCTTCGGTGACGGGCATGTTGAAACCATAAATGACCCATATATCACAATGGAGCCAGATGCAACAATGCGCAAGGGCTTCAATATCGAAGCGAGCGCTGGATTCTAAAGCACTCCTTTTAACGCAAAGTTTTTAACGCAGAGGCGCTAAGACGCAGAGACGCAGA
>JAFSTJ010000133.1 GCA_017450525.1 Victivallales bacterium
ATTCCCCTGCGCGGGCGCGTCCCAGAAGAAGAGTTTGCGGAGGAGGGGCTTCATGGTATCTGCTAATTGGTTGGCATTGGAACGTCAATCTTGATGTAGGCACCTTGACCGCATTGTTCTTCTCTTTTTTTATCCCAGGCATAAATCGTGAAGCCATTGTACTTCGTCTCTTCCTCTTCGCCCGGGGCATTAAAAGGTATCTGTGCAGTAATGAACCCTGTTTCCAGAATGAATGGCTTTTGGTATATAGTATCAAGAACATCAGCGGAAAGTGTTTCCAGGGACGGCGGAAATGCTCCATTGATACGATAATAATTGTTGACATGCCATGCAAGCCAGGCTAGTCGCCTCAAATCCTTCAATCCGTCTGCCTTTTTGATGAGTCTGCCAGCATCTGGGGTGAATAATGCAGTCAAAATCGCACCTTTCCTTAGCACCTCAATTTCCGACACATTTTTCTCAATTTCTTCGTAGGGATGAACTTCTGCACACACGTAATCAATCATGCGCACTTTGTATTCCAGGGTGAGGTTGTTGTCGATTTCAAAAAGCATTCTCATAAAGCCAAGCGGAAGGATTGGCAGCGTGTTTTTTCCGAGCAATTGTCCTGCCTTGCCGACGTTGTTGAGCAGGAATGATTTGGCATTCTCAAAATGGCACAGTTCATCTGCAAGTGATTCTATGACGTGCTTGTTCCAGTCGATTCTGTCACCTAGAAGGTAGTTCCATTCTTCTTCCGTGAAACTGCATTGTGAAAGTGCAAGGCAAAGTGCTTGCATCCTTGTTGCCTCAATCGCCATGGAAACCGTTTTGCAAATCAAGGAATTGCCTGAAACTAGCGTTTCTCTCAACGAGATGATTTCCGCGTTGTTGCGTTGCACCAATTCCTTGTCGTTTTCACCGCTTGCCATTTCCCAAGCCAGGAAATGGGCCGCATTACGCAAGGCACTGAGTTCTGGCAAAAGAATCGAGTATGCGTTTTCATGTTGCCAGTCGAGCCTATGGGCAATTCTCCTTGGCGGCAGAGACGCAAAACTATGGACAACTTCTGGGTAATCAGGGTTCTTTTTCAGAAACTCCTGCAAGACTTGCCTTCTCTTTGCAATGTCCGTCAAGCATATTGCCTCACTCATAGTCATCCTGCGCAAATCGGGATTATCCTTGTACTGAAGTAATTCCTTTAGTGGCGAAGTATCAATTGAAGAACCGCTTTCCATGCGTTTCATAAACTCATGCTGCGAAATGGAATATCCCACTTTTTCTTCTATGCGCTGGCGTAGCTGCTGGTTTGATATCTGCAGATTTTTGAATTGCAGCATCAGTGTTGTTGCAGCGATCATTCCAACTAGCGGTGGCAGAAAGGAAAGCAGTACCAATTTTCTTTTTTTATGGCCAATTGCTGCAAGCAATGCCAATGCCGTCAGGATATACAGGCAAAGATTCACCACAATGTGATATTGATAATACCAATTGCGGTGGTTTGCCGCTGCTGCGACAATGCCGCATAATGATAAAACGGCTCCGACGATCAACAGCAAGGATGTCCATAGACGCCTTTTGAAACAATGGTATCCCAGAAAGAAAGGGCCTATGATGGGAAATGCGATGGCGCATGGAACACTGCACAGCGTTCGGAGCCAATTGCGCTTAATGCTGTCCCCAAGAAAATAAAACACTGCGCTTTCGACAAGAATGAGGAATGCCATAATACAGAGGCAGTAAAGTCCTGTTGCAAGCACGCATCGTTGTGCAAACGTGTATTTCAGCGGAGTGGTGCAGAGGCAAATGCAATATGCTAGTGGTGTTGACATATAGCTTATCCCAAAAGCCCATAGAAGGGCCACAAATGGCTTGTCAAAAGACACTGCGGATTGAGTATCAGCCTGATCAGAAATCTTTGTCTCTTGTGTCTCTGTGGTCATATTCGCATCGTCTGTCAGCATCTGGTCTCAAACAAATATCCGTCCGAAAAAGCACTCCTTCCGTTCCCGTTTTCGTCATTCATAAAATATAACCTCCAACAGCGTATTTCAACCACGAGGGACGGAATTGACCAAGA
>JAFSTJ010000134.1 GCA_017450525.1 Victivallales bacterium
TCTATTTCCTCTTGTGTCGGTCTTTCCGGAATGGTGGTGTCAATTGGGTAGTTGTAGCCGCTACAACGCCTTTCAAGTTCGTCTATTTCCTCGACAGAAAGCCCCTCTGTCCAAGAATAGGTTCCAAAGCCACGTGTCGGTCGATCTCCTGGACGCTTTTGGCGATTCCAGCATGAATAGCTGTAAACCCATTGATAGATCATTTCTCAACCCTTTGTTGTTTTGATTAATCCATAATTCTTCAAAATCCACAGGAAGGGATCCTCTACACGGAACGATCTGGGAGCGTGTTCGAGGACATTATGATTCCCCTTGGGATTGCAACCAAGCGCACTGAAGCCAAAGAAACCGGTTCGTTCGAAATTTTCGCTCTGTGGAATGATGTCCGCCGTGTCATCCACTTCATCAACCCATGAACGCATAAGACCATCAATATCGGTGAACTCTGCTTCGTTGAATACACCGTTATGTTGCGTCGCCTCGAATAGACGATCTGAAACCGCAGCTGCATTCGCACTGGCATCCCTGACATAATCCATCTTTGAGAAGGCCACTGCCAGAGGAATCTTGATTTTCGCACTGCCAATGTTTGTGTTCTTGCGGATAAGGTTCTCGACTCTGTTGATGATGACCCCCGTTTCTGTATTCAGCGAAGGCAGTGTATCCTCGCTGTGTGTTCGGAGAATGCCTTGACGTACACGCGATAGCTGAAGCGGATCAAGAAGGCATATTATGCCTGATGCATTATAGATATAGCGGTTGATGTACCAAAGGGCGTCCGTCTGTTCAAGATTCTCTCCAGCTGCATCAAAAAACACAAGCATTATCCGCTTTGAAAAAAGGCCCTTGTCAAGACGAAGCGAGTAGATAAGTGGCGAAGCCGCGCCTTTACCTCGTACAGCCTGAGTAATTTCGATAGACTTGAAATCCTTGAACAATGGATTGTGGAACTCCGAGTTATAACGACGGAGTGTTTCTTCCGTAAGTGCTGTTAGATTCCAACCAAACTCTTTGCCCATTCTCTTAATCCAATGGATGAGCATGGCGACATAGTGGCTCTTGCCAGCTTCCTTGGCACCGATTATTGCGATGCTCAAGTCGGACAAGTCATCAATGGCAGTTGGAATCTCTTGTTTGCATTTGGGGCATATTCGCGTGGTTGCCATGTTTCCACAAGCTTCGTGCAGTATTCTCTTGGGTGCAGACAATATGCCTATTTTTTCGAGAAAAGGAATCTCGGACTTGCCGCGAAAGATTTCTGATGAACCACGACAAGATGGTGCTTCGCATTTGAACCCAATGTCTGAGACATTGATTTTTTCAAAGCATAGAGGACATGTGACCGTGCGTTTGAACATATTATCGTTCCCCCTTTTCAGATTTTCAGTTTGTCAATTCTGGGATGGTTGATATGGACCACCGTTTCAAGATCCAGGTCTTCAAGAAACAACTTGAGAAAAGAGCCATTTTCCGCCACGTCTTGAGGTAATACGATTGATGCAGTACTGGCTGTTGACGGAGGAATTTGGAAACAGACAGTTCCATCCTCTCTGCTGATAGGCGCTCCTCTAAACTACTTAAGCACCTGAAGCGCTGGAAGGCATCCTTTGTTCACACTGATGTTCAGCGTTATGGTCATGGGGCCGTATATAAGGAACTTTTTTTTCTTAGTGAAAGAATATGACAGTATGCAACGTGCGTCATTTCCTGGCGACATGCAGGTTTGCGGTAGTGAGTATTCTTCCTTGATGTCTTTATTCTCTATGTGCAAAACAGTATAAACGGAAAAATAATACGAAGCACTGCCTGCATGGTTGATGATGAAAGCCATGTCTCTTTTGTACTCTTCATAAGTGATGGGTCTTTTCGAAGCAGCCTTGTCAGTAATCGATTTAGGTTGTTGGTCGTTACGCCAGAGCAGAAGAACCTCATTGCAACTCTGAGGCCAATCCCAAGTGAGCTCGATATTGCCGCTGCTGCGGTGTGCAACGAGATTCCTCACGCGTGGAAGGATTGGAATTGCCTTGCCAACCAGGGCCATTCCATCCTTGCAGGTCACGGGCGTCAAATAGTAGATGCCGACCGATGAAAGCTTGTAATTGCCGTTACCGAGCCCCTGATCTATGTCATGGACAGTATCTCCATGGGCAAAGGCGGCATCCGTCTCGGGCAGGAATGCCCCGGCAGAGGCAAACACTGATTGCGAAACGTAAAGCTTGACCGTGCAGTCCGCAAGAGGCTCCCAGGTTATTATCACGTCTTTATCGTTCAGCTCGTAGCGGAGCGTATCAAGTTGTTTGGGACGTTCGGCTGGAGACGCTGAACAGACAACGCCATTTGATGCAATGGTTTTTCCATCCGGTCCTCTAAACAATGCATAGATTTTGTACCAATAAACTTGCTTGTTCTTAAGCTCCTTGTCGATATGTCCTGATGGAATGCCTTCGATTTTCAGACCCTCGCCGTCCTTGATATCGCGTGGCTCACTCTCCTTCCTGCGAATAACGATACCTGTCAGATTGGGCGGATTATGCCACTGAAGCCGTATCTCACCGTCATCGGGAGTGTGCTTCAAGTCAGATACATCGGCAACAGTTATTTTTTTCTCTGAAGAGATGCCCCCCTTCCTGGAAATGCCGGCATAACCGGGGAATATCGTGTATCCATAGATAACTCCTGGTTCACAGGATGTGTCATCAAATCTTAGTTGCTGTGTTTCCGTCAACAGTTGACCGTCTTGTGGGGACGCAGGAATGGCGTCAACTTTTCTTACGACAAAATAGGTTATTTTTGATGCGTCTGTATTCTTTGATGGATTGCATATCGTCGCAGAAGGCCAGCTTAGCGAAACATAACGGCCATTGGGTACCAATGCATTGACGGTACCGGACAACGTGATATTGTCGAGGTGATCTTTGGCTTCCTTCTCCTTCCGCTGGCGCTCGCGTGCTGTTGCTTCCTCAATTGCAACCTTTATCAGTCTCTCAATCTCTGATTTAACAGTCAAGCAGTCTGGATTGTCAGGCCAATATACCAATGCCTGCTCAATGGTCTGCTTCGCCCTTATGTGCTCTCCTGATGCAGCCAGCAGTCGTCCGTCTTTCAGCAGCTTCAGGGCAATCGGCATATCGCCAATGGGGAAGGAGCATTTTGAACAGTATGGAGCGTCGAGGTCAGCCACCTGGCCGCATTTGGGACACTTGACCTTAAACGGAGTTCCGCAGCTTTGGCAGGCCGCTGCCCCTTCTGGATTAGGTGCAAGGCAGGCCTTGCAGTAATGTACCAATGGTTGCGGTTTTTCATTTTCAGGAATTGACGGTGGTGGACATTTTCTCTTGTTGCAATAGAAATCATATACAAAGTACTCTGCTTCCCCTTGCGACATTCCGATGGCACGGCAATCAGCAATGGATTCCTGATAGGCTTTCCATTCTATGCTTTTTGAAATACAACGTATTGCAAAGATATCAATCAGCTTTTTCTGCCCAATGTATGTTTTCAGGGCGAGGTCATATGCTTCCTTGGCATCTGGCTTCTTGAAATAGGATGTGATCAGGCCAGCCAACTCCTGTCTGGCAGAGACTTCTGCCGTTTTATTCGGGGCCTTGCGAGCCTTTTCAAGCTCCCCATCTGCAAGACCGCAGATTGCCGAGGGGGTCGAGGTGTGCGAGCATCCGAGAAAATCATATATGTCTTTTTTGCCAAGTACAGTCAAGTTCTTCTCAAACTTGTCCATCGTCATGTTGTCCGTTGGCTTAATGGGCGGATCGGCAGGTTTTGGAGGAACTTTGAAAACAGGTTCTGTCTTCTCGACAATGGGAACCTTAATCATCTTCCGTATGGTTTTTTCTGAAAGCTGCGGTGTTTTTTTGCAGACTTCCTTGACTTGCGCCTCCGTCACTGACCCCGCTTTTGCGATTGCATCCAAAAGCGCGGCAACGTTCTCTTTGACTGTCTTCAGGGCTTCAGCAATTATGGCATCCCTAGTAGCATCATCAGTCAAAAGAGCCTGCTTTATCTCAGGAACTTTTGATGCAAGACTCTTGTACAATAATCCTTTTGTCGGATTGTTGACACCTTGATTCCACTCCGTCAGTTTCTTCTGGATTGCGGCTTCTATCCTTGCCTTGTCTCTGACAGGGGGGTCAAGGGAAAGATCAAGAAGAAGATAGTAATTTGTAATGTCAGTGTCTGCCATGTTTCTGCCTTTTTGTCAACTCATTTGAATGTCTTACCCAAACCTCTGCAATTATTGCAGGTGACTTCCATTTGAATGAACCCGCGTCCCCCACAACCAACACATGGAATATAAGCCGGCCCGGTTGGAACGTTTGGGGGTCTTCCCGCGCTTCGGCCACTAAAAACACCGGCTACATCCTTAACCGCTTGTCCAATCTCCGAAGCAGGATTTCTTATGCGTCCATTTCCATTGCATTGAAAGCATCGCGACTTGGCGGTAATCCTGCCAATACCTTGGCATTTATCGCATGTTTGCATGACAATAACCTTCTTTACTGATAGATCCGAGGTGCCTGGATGAATAAACACCCAGCCAGTCTCGGCAGTCCATGTGTTTTCACGAACAGATGAGATGACATGTGCAAGCGTTGGATGCCTCACACCGGAACACCATCGGCAAGTAGTTTTGAAGCGATTGTAGGACTCTTGCAGGTCTGCATACATTCCATCGACAACTTTCGGTTTTTCCAGATATGCTTTTGCTATTAATTGAGTTGCATTTGACAATACCTTCTCTGCCAATTGCGAGTCATAGGAATACGGACCTTTTTGAATCTTCTCAACGTTTTTACAAATCTCATCACATTCACGAACATACCAATTGGGAGAATGAGTCAACTGGTGCTTCTTTTCCTTGACGGTCAGGTCGGACGTGCCGGGATTCACGAACTCATATCCTTCTTCAACCTCCCATTTCCCACGTTGAAATGATGATACGATATGGGGAAACTCCGTATGCCTGAGTCCTTGCTGCCATTTGCATGAAGCTGAAAAGGCCCTGTATTGACGAAGCAGCTTGTCAAATGAGACGTTGCAGTCAAGTGCTTTGTTTTTCAAAATAGAATTCTGCAACGTCTTGATTTGATTTGAAATTGCCGTGGCTTCGTTTGGGTCGAACAGATACCCACCAGAGCATAGTGTCTTCCTGTTATGCTGTATTTCTCGGCACTGAGTTTCATACCAGTCTTTAGGATGAACCCATGTTTGCTTGGCTGGTTCGGCTTGTGGGACCCGTGATGATGCCTTGGGTGAACTTGGCGTTTGAGCATTGTCAGCCTGCTGTGAGGGTGGGGAGGATGCAATCATTGAGTCTTTGTCACGACTTTTTCGATGTATCAATGATGAGCTCTTTATGCCTCTTTTTATCAAATAACCCCCAATGAGAACGATGGCTAA
>JAFSTJ010000135.1 GCA_017450525.1 Victivallales bacterium
GTGATACTTTCGTTCCCGATGATGCTCATGCGTTTCCTGCCCAATTGGCCCTGGATAGGACGTATCCTGAGCTGGTTCCAGTATGGCAGCACACCGTATGTGATACTGTATGCCATCATGATTCTGCTGTTCAGTTTCTTCTGGGTGGCAAACCAGTTCAACCCCGTCCGCATTTCCGAAGACTTGCAGAAGCAGGGCGGCTACATACCCAGTGTTCAGCCTGGTGCACCCACCGCTGAATTCCTGGACCATGCAATGACGCGCATCACATTCGCAGGCGCGATATTCCTGACTGTGCTGGCTGTGTTCCCGATGATACTGAGCCAGAAGCTGTCAATCAATCCCCAGATTGCCCAGTTCTTCGGCGGCACAAGCCTGCTGATTATTGTGGGTGTCGGGCTTGATACTCTGCGCCAGATGGAAGGCTATCTCATGGCCCACCATTATGATGGATTCATGAGCAGCGGGCGTCTCCGCAGCAGGCGATAAGGCGCTAGTCAAATTGCATTTTACAAGGCCAGCCGTATATTACGGCTGGCCTTTTTTTGTAGTGGTCAGTGGACAGTGGATTGTCGGGTGTCTGCGGCGAAAGCCGCAGATATGACTTTGCCTATTATACGCGGGCGAAACGCCCGCGCACAAAACTGCCCACAGTCCACTAAACACTAACCACTTTACAAAGGAGAATATATGTTAAGCGCGATGATTGCCCAGATGTTCAATATTGATGGGCGTGTTTTCAGTGTGGAGCCTCTTGGGCATGGCAACGTCAATGACACATATATTGTGATTTTCAGGACGGTTTTTTCCGAGCAGCGCATAGTTCTTCAGCGCATAAACACCAATGTTTTCCAAAAGCCAGTTGAACTTATGGAGAACATACACAATGTAACCAGGCATGTCCACAAAGTATATGAACGGGAACAGGACGAGGCGGACAGGATATGGCAGCTGCCCTTGGTGATTCCAGCCAAAGACGGCAAGGACTATGTCATTGATGAGAACGGTAACTATTGGCGCGCCATAACACAGATTGCCAGCGCACAGTCCTACGAGAAGATCAAGAACGCTGAACATGCCCATGAAATCGGGGCAGTTCTGGGGCATTTTCACCATGCTGTGGCTGACATGGATTGCACGAAGCTCCATGACACGCTGCCTGGCTTCCACATAACGCCAGGATATTTTGCCACGCTGGACAATGCATTGCAGACCAAAGCGGGTCAGGCACGGCTTCATGGTTCAAAGGTGGCGGAGAATGTGCTTCAGTTCATTAACCAACGCCGCGAGTGGAGCAGTGTGCTTGAGGATGCCAAGGCAAGGGGCGAACTTGTCCCGAGAATCATACATGGCGATCCAAAGACCGCCAATGTCATGATTGACAATGTGACGGGCAAAGGCACCAGCATCATTGATTTGGACACTGTCAAGCCTGGCTTGATACACTACGACATCGGCGACTGCCTGCGCTCATGCTGCAATCCTGCTGGCGAGGATGCCAATGATTTCACACAGATTGTGTTTGATTTGGATCTGTGCTCTGCCTTAATCGAAGGATACAAGGAGCATTCACAGGGTTTCCTGACAGACAATGACAGGAAGTACCTCTACGACTGCGTGCGCCTGATCACATACGAATTGGCCCTGCGCTTTTTCGCGGACTACATTGCGGGGGATGTGTATTTCAAGGTGCGCCACGAGGGGCAGAACCTGCATAGGGCACGCGTCCAGGTGCAACTATGCCGCTCCATCGAGGCCCGCGAGAACCAGATTCGCAAGATTCTGGCATTGCTGTGAGGAGTTGTTTTGCACCACAGTGCCATTGCCGTTGATGCCGCTTTGTTGTCTGCTATTTGGTGGTTATATGCAATAATGAAAGGCGGAGGAAGAATTGATGAAATCCTTACCTAGAATTGTGGTATTTGCGGTGATGTGTGTGTGCGCGTGTTTGACGGCTCAGGACGTAATAGTGTATGCCAATGCGACATTTGCGGCGTCGGAACTGCAGAAGTTCATTGAGTTGTCCTGCGGGAAAAAACTTCCAATCGTAGAAGAGAAGTATTTTGAGGGTGGAAAGACCGCATTTTATGTAGGGCAAACACGCTTTGCGGAAGAGCACGGAGTGGATTTCTCAAGTTTTTTGACTGAAGAGTGGCTATATCGTTCCAAGGGCAAGGACATAATTCTTGGCGGGCACAGCGTCAATGGCAATGAGTATGCCGTATGGCATTTCCTGGAAAACGAGCTTGGAATCCGCTGGTACACATTCGAATCCACCTATATCCCCAAGCACAGGCGGCTTTCTTTCGGCAAATTGGACAGGCATGGCAGGCCAGCGTTTCTTGAGAGGCAGATTTATTCCTATCCCTGGCTACAGGGTTTCACCACGGAGTGCCTGCAGAACAATGTGATTTTCGAACGGAGAAACCGTATTAACGCAGGCTGGTCGCCAGTGAGACTTTCCAGACAGACTGGGCATTGCCACAGTTTCTATGACTATGTGGACCCGAAAATCTATTTCAAAGATCATCCCGAGTATTTCAGCATGGGCAGCGATGGCAAGCGCTTTTACGCTGACCATAGGGCGAATAGCCAGTTATGCCTGAGCAATCCTGAGGTGGCAGAGGTGGCGACAAAGCACCTTTTGGAATACATCGCAAAGGACAGAAGCACGTTGCCCAAAGAGCAATGGCCAACGATGTATGACATCTCGCAGCTGGATAGCACAAATGTGATGTGCCTTTGCCCTAATTGCAAGTTAATCGCGGAGACGGAAGGCAGTGAAAGTGCACTGGTTATAATGTTCGTGAACAAGGTTGCGGGTAACATCGCGCAGCAATATCCAGAGATAACCCTGCGCACCTTTGCGTATGTTTCCACTGAAAAGGCGCCACTTACAATTAGGCCAGCGCCAAATGTGCAGATACGCTGGTGCGATGTCTTTACGAAAAGCGACTGCTACCGTCCACTTCGCTCCGAATACAACAAAAAGCAATATGAGGAGATGGAGGGATGGCGCGCCAAGGGCGCAAGGCTTTCAGTTTGGGATTACTGGAACATGATTATTTCTGGTCCCTATTTCACGCCGCCCAGAGTCGAGACGATGGTTGACGCGATTTCCTCGGATATGCAGTACTTCAGCTCGGCAGGAGTGGAAATGATTTTCATTGAGGCGGAAACAAGGCAATTTGACAATTCACAGAACTTCTATGACCTCCAGTTCTGGCTCGCTGCTCAGCTTATGGATGACCCGAGGAAGGATGCCGAGGAACTAATCGATGATTTCATGACAAACCATTATGGGCCAGCCGCAGGAAAGATGAAGGAGGCGCTGAAGATGCTGCGCGA
>JAFSTJ010000136.1 GCA_017450525.1 Victivallales bacterium
CACGCATACAGGAAATCAGGGTATTGGTCTGATCATTGTCCAATGCATCGGGATACGGCACCAGAAGCATCCTGTAAAGTCGCAAGGTGCCGTACGCCAAATCACCTTCGTCAATCACAGCCACGCGAAGCCCCTGTCCAGCCAGCGCATCATTAAGGTTCTTTGCGGCACGCACCGCCGCCCTGCCCTGCTTCTCACTGCCAGATGGACGCAGCAAAGCCACACTCGCATTGGGCCGTATGAACTCTGCCTGCGCCAAGCTTATCCGCGATAAGCCAGCAGAGCCTTTCCACATCACCAAGCGCAGCACATTGCAATTCTGCCAACTGGCCTCGCCGCCACCCTCCTTCCTGAAATCCGTCTTGGGGATGAATATGTCCTGCCATACGCCATTGGCGCCAACTTGATAATCGGCAGAATACCAGACATTGCCAGAACGAACATATACCGAATACTGGCTCACATTCTCCAGATTCTGGCATCTTATACACAACTTTAGACCAGAAATCTGGGACAAATCCATGTTTATTGGAATGTCCCATGATGCGCGCTTGCAATCAGGCGAAGCCGTAAACACGCAAGATAAATCCAAGCCGCGCTGGCCATTTCCAAAATCCCGCGGCTCCTGCACATTGGCTACGCCGCCTGGACGAGCCGTCGCGGCAGCCCTGCGCATATCCACAGTCTGCCCCCACAAGACGCAGCAAAGCAAAGATATAATTAAAAACAATCTCACTGAACCAATTCCTCCAGAAGGCTGGCAGTCACCTGTGCACGCCTTTTCCAGTTCAATTGCATGGCACGCTTACGGCCAGCCTCCACCAGTTCATGCCTCAAAGCAGCACTGTCCTGTATCTTTTTCATGGCGGCGGCAAGCGAGGAAGCATTGCCAAGCTCGAAGCTCTGCCCTGCACCACCAGCCGTTTCCATCAAAGCGGGGATATTGCTATGTATCACAGGTGTTCCCGCCGCCATTGCCTCCAGCACTGGCAGACCAAAGCCCTCCACAATGGAAGGCATTATCAAGGCCAATGCATTGTGGTACAATGCTGGCAGTTTTGCATCCGACACTCTCCCTAGCCAGATTATGCGCTGGGGAAAGCGCTTTATTATAGCAAGCAATTCGCCACATTTCCAGCCAATTCTGCCAGCAAGCACTAATTTTGCGCCCCAATCCTTTTGCAAAAATGCAGAAAGCAATGTCATCAGGCCCTTTTTGGGCTCAATGTTCCCCACAAATAGAAAATACGGACCAGCAACTGGCGAGGTACCCTCCGATTTGGCAAACTCGTCATAGTCAACCCCAAGAGGCGCAACTTCAACTTTCACCTTTGGGAAAAGTCGTTTGACCTGCGTTGCAACATAAGCAGTGGAGACTATAACCTGCGAGGCGCGTCTTATGCTGGATGGCAGCAAGGCACGCATCTGAAGCAAATTGCGACAAGAGCACAAGTCTGGATGCGTTAGCGCAATCACATCATGCACATTCAGCAAATATGGTCGCCTGCACAAAAGCGGCGCAGTATAAGCCATGGCGTACAAGGCACCATATTCCATGAATGGAAGCACACACTGCTGCCACAACATACGGCAAGCAGGCTTGCTTTTCAGCCCACCACCACGGCACAGTTTTGCACTAGGCAATAGTTGCAATAACTCATCCGCTTCTCGACGCACAGCACGCTGCACACCAGATTCGGGGTTGCGCACCACCGTTGCGTCCAGCAAAATGTCAGCCTTGCGCTCCATTCAAAAAGGCATCATATTCCTCTTTTGTCATCAGGCCTGCTACAGGCACTGCATCCTTTACACGGCAAATCCAGCCAGCGCCTTCAGGTTGCTCATTCAACAGAGATGACTTCTCTGACAGAGCGGCATTCCCCTCCTGCACAACGCCACTTACAGGCGAAATCAACTCCGTGGCGGCCTTCTCTGATTCCAACACGCACAACAGACCGTCAATCTCCAGTTGGCTGTCCTTTTCAGGTAATTCCACAAAGCAGATTTCGCCAAGTTCATCTGCCGCGAACTGCGACATTCCCACAGTTGCAATGCCCTGTTTATCAATTTCCACCCACAGGTGTTCCTTGCTGTAAAGCTTCATTTTCTTTTCCTTTATATTCGTTTATAGCAACTATAATGGCAATTCCAATCCAAATCCAGCGTTTGCTGAGGACATCGTCCCACAGCATGCTTCCGAAAATTGCGCTAATCCAGCATAATGCCAGCAGATTTCGTCTTGGCACATAAACGAGATAGAACAGCATAAGCAGCATTGCAGGGACACCAAACAGCGTTGCCAGATTGAGGTACTCGCAATGGGGATCCATATATCTGCAGAAGCTACCCAGATCCTTCTCGGAATTGTAGAATCTAAGCGTCTCGGCTGCACTTTGCACATTGACGCACTGTGGATAAAGTTCGTGCAATTGCTCCACACTGCGGCCCAATGGCCTTATTGTTTTATGGTGCCATCCTTTAAATATCCCCTCCTTTATTTCCCAATCATCGCCGCTCAGCATTCTGAAATATGCGCTCTGGTGAATGTTGTACATGCCTGGCTGGGTGTTTATGAATGGAAAATCCCCTTTTAGCGGGAAAGTGACAAATAGCACCGTGATTTCAAAGACGCAAATCACCAGCGCCAGCGCAGTCAAAGCCAGGCCTTTTGCCCATTTCTCGCCAATCAATCTGGATATTTGGCTGGCGAAAAGAAACAGCAGCACACCAAGATAAAGTACACCATGCTTGCTCATGGTGCTGGCGATTGGAAGCAGATTCGCGCCCAGAAGCAGGAAATACGGCCACTTGCACCTTGCCTCATCCATGCCCGCAGCCAACAGCAATGCTCCCAGGGCACAGTAAGGCGCGGCCAGATTCGGGTTGCTGAATGTGAATGAATAGCGCCTGGCAAGGAAAGGCATGCTACTCTCCTCCATCTTGCCATAGACTTCCCAGAAAAGCGGGGTTGCCTTGCTGTTGAAAGCATAAACGACTATGTCATATAGCCAGCACAGCAAAAATGCCGCCAAAACAACGGCGCCCAAACGCAGCATCTGCGCCTTCGACAAAGGAAAGGCCCTGAAGAAAAACAGCAGCAGTGCGCAGTACAGGAACACGCACCATTCATACATGTTGGCAAAAAAGGCGCCGCCAGACACTATGTGCAGCAGTGTGCCGAGCAGGCTCACCCCCAGAAACCATAGCAAAAAAACATCTTCCCAACGTCGCCTGAAAAAAGGCCTGGCGTCCTTGCGGTCCAAATATGCCTTGAAGCATAAGAAGCACAGCATCAGAGGAAAGAGCAAATCACAGGCGGTAAGACGGAGCGGCATGGCAAAACCAATGCCAAGCAACAAGACATAAATGCAGCCCAGCACCTGCCCCCAAAGCAAAAGCCTGTCATTTGTCACAC
>JAFSTJ010000137.1 GCA_017450525.1 Victivallales bacterium
AACGGGCAGGCCGCAGTTGAGAAGGTGGCACAAGGCGGTGTCGGCTTCTATGACGCCATACTTATGGACATACAGATGCCCGTGATGAACGGATACGAGGCGACGCGTGCCATACGCGGCATGAACATAAAGGGGCTGTCGGACATACCGATCGTGGCTTTGTCCGCCAATGCATTTGAATCTGATGTGCGGGATGCCCTCGCCGCAGGCATGAATGCTCATGTCGCCAAGCCAATCAGGTTGCCTGAACTGACGTCCAAACTTGCTGAACTTCTTGTGAATTGCCCTGTGAGGGAGCGTCCACCTTTGGCGCAGGAGCGGCGTGCTATTTCCAGCGCGATGCTGATGAACAAGCCGCTCACGCCGCAGGCGCTCATAGAGACGCTGAAGGGCATTGGCTGCGATGTGGAGGGAACCATGGCCGAGACCTTCATGGGCAATGAGAAGTTCTACATGAAGATGTTCAACAAGTTGCCGACCAACACGGCGCTGGAGCGGATGCACAGCGCCTTGGAGGCAAAGAATGCGGAGGCCTTGTTCGAGGCGTCCCATGAACTCAAGGGCGTCTATGCGTCCCTTGGTCTCACTCCACTTTACGAGCCTTGCAGCGAAATCGTGGAGATTGCCCGTGCAGGCGGGCTTGACGGTGTGGAGGAACTGCTGGAGCAGCTTGACGAATTGCACAAGGAGATCGTGGAATTGGCCAAGGGTCAGAATACTTGACAGGTGCACGATATTATTACTGCGGAGAGTTTTTTATCCACGGATTAACACAGATTACCACAGATTGTGGTTTTATATGAAATAAATCTGTGTAAATCTGTGTTAATCCGTGGATAAAAATACCTCAAATGAGATAGACGGGAAAAACATGGAAACGAAAGAGTTTGAAGGCTACACGGTGCTGCTTGCGGACGATGAGGAAATCGCCCGCGAGATTGTGGCTAACATAGTGGAGGACCTGGGGGCTAGGTGCATTAAGGCAAAGGACGGCAACGAGTTGCTGGAAAAGTTGAATGCGCCTGGTGGTGAGGAAATTGACTTGGTGCTAACTGACATAAACATGCCTGGCAAGAACGGGATAGAGGCCTGTTCGGAGTTTAGGGCTTCAGAACACCCAAAGGCGATGAGGCTGCCTATAATCGGCATTTCGGCGGACACAAATCCCGCCATTTTCGACAATGCCATCTCCGCTGGAATGAACGGGATGACAATGAAACCACTAACTCGTGAAACACTTCATGCTCACTTCCATATCACGCTAAAGGACAAACGTGCCAACGAGGTGTTCTGCGAGCGCATACAGCAGGCCTTGGCGAAGAGTCTTTTCTTCTCCACAGTCAGCCATGACATACGCACTCCGCTCAATGCAATCATTGGCTTTTCCCAGCTTTTGAAGATGGGCATTGAATCCAAGGAGGAGCATGACAACGCTGTGGAGTCCATCAATGTCAGCAGCAAGACTTTGCTTCAGCTGGTGAATGACATCCTAGACCTCTCCAAACTGGAATCAGGCAAGATGGAGATATGCCCAGAACCCACCGAAACGGCGAAGGTGCTGGATGAAATAGTCTCCTCATTCCGCTTTAGCAACCAGAACAAGGAACTGGAGGTGCGCTACAAGGCTGGCGACATGCCCTTGCTTATGCTGGATCCCCAGAGGATACGGCAGATTGCGTTCAATCTGGTGGGCAATGCGGTGAAGTTCACAAAGGAGGGTTTTGTTGAATTGCGGGCCTCATTCGAGCCAACGTCCCAGGGGCGCGGAACCTTCATAATGGCAGTGCAAGATACAGGGTGTGGCATAAGCGAGGCGGACCAGAAACGCCTGGCCTGCCCATTCGTCCAGGTGGGGTGCAACAAGGCAAAGGCGAAAGGGACTGGCCTTGGGCTGGCGATTTGTCGCCAACTTGCAAAGGCCATGGGCGGTGACCTTGAAATTGCATCCAAGTTGGGGGAGGGGACGACCTTCTCCATCGTCATACCGAATCTTGCTGTTGCGGACAGCGGTTCGCAGGCCACGGCTGAACAAGGGGCGCAGGCGGCTGGCGAACTGTCCCAATCCGTTGCCGCTGGCTTGAGGGTGCTTTTCGCCGATGACACGAGGATAAACCACATTGTCTTGAAGTCACTTCTGAAGAAGCTGGGCGTGACTAATGTGGTGTCCGCCGCCAATGGCGCCGAGGCACTTGAAATACTGGAGCGCGATGGGGCGGATGCATTTGACTTGGTGATAACCGACATGTTCATGCCGCAGATGACAGGCGAGGAGTTGGTCAGTGCCATACGTGCCGATGCCAGGTTGTCTTCCATGCAGGTCTATCTTTTCACTGCGGATGTGGAGTTCAAGGACACGTATGCAGAGAAGGGATTTTCTGGTGTGTTGATTAAGCCTGCGACGCTTGACTCGCTGAAAGGCGCCTGCATCGCCGCCTACGAGGCCTCGTCCTCACCGAGATGAGGCCAATGTGATACAATGAACTGAATACTACATGAAGATTTAATAAGTGGTTTTGCACATTGAATAGTTATGTTTGAGAAAGGCTTTGAATTAAACGAGCAAACGCTTCCCATTGTGGAGGGTTTTGGAAATCAGATACCAGGCGGCTTCTTCATCTGCCAGGCGGTGCCGCCAGGCAAGTTGCTATATGCCAACCAGGGGTGCTGCAATATCTTTGGCTGCGAGAACCTGGAGGAATTCAAGGCGCATACTGGATATGACTTCAAGGGCATGCTTTGTGAGGAGGAGCAGTCTGTCACACGTGCATTGTTTGGCGGAAATGGCAATGTCAATAAAGGCAGTGAGGGATATTTGGAGTATCGTATCGTAAGAAAGGACGGCGCGGTGCGGCGTATTGAGGAGCGTTGGAAGTACGTGAGCACAGCCGCGTTTGGCGGTGTCTATTATGCGTTTATCGAGGATCCTTCCTCCAGGGAGCAGCAGGGCTTGCCGCAGGGAGGGGAAAGCAGGCTGATTGATGACGTCCAGTCGGTGGAGAAACTGTACGACTTGATGGTGTCCGCCTCCACTTTGCTTGCTGACATGCCCGCCATGACTTTTGCCAAGGATGGAAAGACGGGAGCGTATCTTGCCTGTAACCATGCATTTATCAAATACGCGGGTAAAAACTCACCAGAGCAGGTGATTGGACTTACTGATTTTGACATCTTTGATGCAGAGACTGCGGCACATTTCAGGGAGATGGACAAGAAGGCGCTTTCAATGGAGGGTAGCTACATCTTTTTCGAGGATGTCCACGATGGCAGCGCAAAGAACCTTCGCAAACTCCAGACCATAAAGACCAAGTTCAAGGATGTGGAGGGAAAGACCTATTTGATTGGAGTGTGCATGGATATCACCGAGGTGACGAGAATCAGGACGGCTGAGACGGCCAACCGCGTAAAACAGGAGGAGATGCAGGCGCGTTTGGCTTTGCAGGAGCGGCTTCTTGAGCAGAGCAGCATGATTACCGCCATGGCGTCGGACTATCGTGCGGTGTATCATGTGAACCTGGATACGGACAATGCCGTATGCTACCGCGCCGATCCTGATGACAAGGAACAGCACGCGATAGGCGTGCATTTCCCATTCCATGAGAGATTCGCCTATTATGCGGAGAAATTCTTGGATCCAGAGTATAAGGAAGGCTTCCTGAAATTCATTGAAGTCGAGAATATCCGCGAGGCCCTTTCCAAGGAAAAACTCATAGCATACCGCTACTTGGTCAGGCGTGGTGGGCGCGAGTATTATGAGATGATACGTATGGCTGGCGTGCGTCGTGCCTCGGAGCGTGATGACCATATTGTCCATGCAGTCGGCTTAGGCTTCACAGTCATTGACTCTGAAATGCGTGAAACCCTTGCGAAGAACAAGGCATTGAACGAGGCGTTGCTGGTGGCGAATGAGGCGAACAAGGCGAAGTCTGCGTTCCTGTCCAGCATGAGCCATGAGATACGCACTCCAATGAACGCCATCATCGGATTGAACAGCCTGGCGCGGCGGGACGAGACGCTCTCGGATACCACCAGGGCGTATCTGGAGAAAATCAACAACAGCGCGAAGCATCTGCTGGGGCTGATCAATGACATTCTGGACATGAGCCGCATCGAGTCAGGGCGCCTGGTGCTCCACAAGGGTGAATTCTCCCTTGGCGGCTTGCTGGATCAAATCAACACCCTGGTCACAACGCAGTGCAATGACAAGGGCCTGACCTTCGAGTGCAATGTCATCGGGGATGTGGGCGACCATTACATCGGTGACAACATGAAGTTGAAGCAGGTGCTCATAAACATTCTTTCAAATGCCA
>JAFSTJ010000138.1 GCA_017450525.1 Victivallales bacterium
CATTTTTTGGAGATGCCTCGATACCTATATTCCCTTGAGTAGCCTGTCCGCCAGGAAAAGAGGCAGTTTGCAATCCATTATTGCCTTCTGTGCGCCCGCAATGTCATACTGCTGGCGCAGAAGCCTGACTTCCTTGCGGTCCGTGTCATACAATATCGCGCATGCCCTGTTGTCCCCATCCCTTGGCTGGCCAACAGCCCCAACTCCAATCATTGTAAAGGCATCGTCAGGCACAATCCGCTCATGCTCCAGTTTTAGCCATTCAGGCTTGCAATTCCTGTGGTGGGACACCATCATAGGCAAATGGCTATGGCCGTTGAAACAAAGATGCTGCCGCTGGAAAAGCAAATGCATCGCCCCAGTGCTCCTGCCGTTCACATAACCCCACTTTGGGTATGGCTGGCATGAGGCATGGGTCACCATGAAGCCTTTTGCCTGAAGCGTCATTGGCAATGCAGCAAGCCAGTCAATATGCTCATCCGAGAGCTGCCCCCGCGTCCAGCGGATAACTTCCTGCGCCTCTGGCCTGACCTTGTCCTTCGGCATGTGTTCGAAATCCGCCACGTAACTGTCATGGTTGCCGCAGCAGCAAGGTATGTTTTGCCCTCGAAGCATATCAATACACTCGCCAGGATTGGCGCCATATCCCACAATATCCCCAGCACAAAGAACCTGCTTGACGCTTAACTTGCCCAGGGCCTCCAATATCGCCTTCAATGCATGGACATTGCCATGTATGTCCGCTATGATAGCCGTGAGCATGAAACCGAAATCAAAATATTTAATTTTCCCATTACCATAGAAATGCATATCTGCTGTGGTAAAGAGCAGATAAGTGTGTATATTATAGCACAATGCCCCAGTTGGGCAAATGGCAATTTAAAATTTGAGGGAACAAGGCAAAATGGGTGCTTTTGGGCAAAACAAGAAAAAGGAAAGTGAAAACCTGCCAAAACTGCCTTTCGTACACAGGCGGAGGGTGGCGGTTTTCGGTGGAAGCTTTGACCCGCTGCACCTGGGACACGTGAACCTGGCAAAGTACCTGCTGGGAACATGGCTGCTGGCTGAGGACAATGACAACGCCCGCTCGTCCAACATCTGCATCGCAGAAAGAATTCGCCGCTCGCCTGACATTCTCGAACGCTACCATCATAGATTGGAAAAATACAACAGGCAGCAGAAAGACATTATGGCAGGTGCGGAAATCTACCGCCCAATGGAGGAGCCTGAACGACCACAGAGGGAACACGCAATAGAGGAAATACTGTTCATTCCAGCACTATGCTCACCCTTCAAGGAAGGCACGGCGGCCTCCCCAGCACACCGCCTGGAAATGCTGCGGCGCGTCTGCCTCAACAACGATGGCTTCAGCTATACGGACATTGAACTCAGGCGCTCAGGAAAGTCATATTCATTCGACACAATGGATACGCTTACCAAAGTGCTCGGCGAACTGGAACTGCATTTCGTCATGGGCATGGACAGCCTGGAAGGACTGGCCAACTGGTACCGCGCCGAGGAATTCGTCCAGCGCTTCAACTTCATTATCTACCCACGCCCAGGCGCAAGCTGCCCCA
Organism: Victivallales bacterium; assembly: GCA_017450525.1. Taxonomy (GTDB): domain Bacteria; phylum Verrucomicrobiota; class Lentisphaeria; order Oligosphaerales; family Oligosphaeraceae; genus RGIG3456. The sequence goes on from JAFSTJ010000138.1 coordinate 1,578, forward strand.
GCTACATCGACCTGGAAAAGGCATTCGGCTCCAGAGGCGCAAACAAACTGCGCGCCTCCATCCTTGATGGAAATGACGTGCCAACCTTCCCAATTTCTTCAACAGAGGTGCGAAACCGCATCGCGGAAGGCAGTGATCTTAGCGAACTTCTGCCCCAGGAAGTCATAGATTACATAGCCGAGCACCGACTGTATCAAAATAGTTAAAATACAACTCAACTCCACGGAGGAACTTGAAATGGATAACGAAAACAAGCAAATCGAAGAAATAGCAATGCGCTGCGTAAGAATATGTGAAGAAAAAAAAGCGGCGGACATTGTTCTGTTTGACAAAAGCAAGGACAGCATTCTTGCAGACTACTTCCTGGTCTGCTGCGGAACCTCAATGCAGCATATTCGCGCTTTGGCGGACAATTTGCGCAGGACACTTCTGGAACAGGGCGTGCGTCCACGCGGGCAGGAAGGCGGCAGCTCACAATGGCTGGTGCTGGACTACGGCATCATCATCGTGCACATCATGACACCTGAAATGAGACGCCACTACTGCCTGGAAGAACTCTGGGACAAGAATCTCATCGTGTACCAGGGCGGCGAGGAACTGCCACCGCCTTCACAGGAAAACCAGGCGTCCTGGGACGACGAGGAACCCTTCGACAACGAAGACGAGGACTTCGAAGACGACTATGAGGACGATGAATTCGAGGACGACTACGACGACGATTACGACGAGGAAGACGAGGAATTCGACGAAGAAGACGAGGCCTTCGAGGACGACTATGACGACGATATGGAAATCATAGACGTTGACGACCTGGAGGAAGAAGAGGAAGAGGACAAGAAGTCCAAGGAAAAGGAAAAAGGCAAGGGACCCGAAAAGGGCGGCTATACGCTGAAGGATCTTTTCGGCAACGACGACAAGTGACGCATCAGGGAGGAACCAATGGGATTTGAATGTGGTTTCGTAGGGCTTCCCAACGTAGGCAAGTCCACGCTTTTCAATGCACTTTGCAAGGGTGGCGCCGTTGCGGCCAACTTCCCCTTCTGCACGATTGAGCCCAACACGGGCATCGTCCCCGTGCCAGACCCGCGCATCGCCAAATTGGTGGAAATCGAACATTCCGCCAAGGTGGTTCCCGCCACAATGAAGTTCATTGACATCGCAGGACTCGTGGAAGGTGCAAGCAAGGGCGAAGGCCTGGGAAACCAGTTCCTCGGTCACATACGCAGCGTGGACGCAGTGGCGCACGTGGTGCGCCTCTTCGAGGACAATGACATCATCCACGTCAAGGAAACTGTGGATCCCAGCAGAGACCTTTCGCTCATTATGACGGAACTGATGCTGGCGGACATGGAAGTCCTGGAAAAGCGCCTTGAAAAAGCCAAGAAGCTGACACGCTGCGGCGGCACGCCAGAGGCAAAGGCGGAAGCGCAGCTGGCGGAATCCTTCCTTGAAAGCCTCAACCAGGGCATCGTCCCCACATACGACAAGTCAGACGTCACACTCGCCCCCATCGTAAAACAGATGCAGCTTCTCACATTGACGCCAGCCTTCGTCTGCGCAAACACCGACGAGGAGCATTTCCGCTCCTTCGGCAAAGACGAACTATCCAAGAAACTCATCGCCTCCGCAGCTGAACATGGAATGGAAGTCATCCCCGTCTGCGCCAAACTGGAGGAGGAACTGCAGGAACTGGACGAGGAGGAGGCAAAGGCATTCCTGGAAGACATCGGCGCCACGGCCTCTGGTCTGGAAAGAGTCATCCACACTGGCTACCGTATGCTGGACTACATCACATTCTTCACCACTGGTCCCGATGAAACACGCGCGTGGACAGTCACCCGCGGTTCCACCGCACCACAGGCCGCAGGCAAAATCCATACGGACATGCAACGCGGCTTCATCAGAATGGAGGTGGAGGCATACGACGACCTGGTATCCCACGGCAGCTGGAACGCAGCCAAGGAAGCAGGCAAGTTGAGGATAGAAGGCAAGGAATACGTGGTCCAAGACGGTGACTGCGTCTATGTTCGCTTTAATGTTTGATTGACAATATTGCAGAAAGGAAAATCACTATGGTAGAACTGGACTTTTCAAAAAGCGCGGACGGGCTGATTCCCGCAGTGGCGCAGGACTGGAAAACTGGTGAAGTGCTAATGCTCGCCTACATCAACAAGGAAGCATGGCAGAAGACGCTGGAGACTGGCATCGCAACTTATTGGACACGCTCCCGCAAGAAGCTGTGGGTGAAGGGAGAATCCAGCGGCAACATCCAGAAGGTTAAGGAAATCCTGGTGGACTGCGACCTGGACAGCGTCATCTTCAAAATCGAGCAGGTTGGCGGCTCCGCCTGCCACGAGGGCTATCCCAGCTGCTTCTTCAGGAAAGTGGAGAAGGACGGTTCCCTCACCATCATCGAGGAACGCGTTTTCGATCCCGCAACTGTTTACAAGAAATAACGGAGGTAATCAATATGTCAGTTTTAAGATTGGGCCTGCCAAAGGGCAGCTTGGAAGATACCACGGTTGAAATGTTCGCAAAGGCTGGATACAAGATAGACATCCAGTCCCGCTCATACTACCCATCCATCGACGATCCTGAAATCGAGTGCGTCCTCATCCGCGCTCAGGAAATGGCACGCTATGTTGGCGAAGGCCTTCTGGACTGCGGCCTAACTGGCTATGACTGGATACAGGAAACAGGCGCTGATGTAGTGGAAATCGCAGAACTGGTGTATGGCAAGGTCGGCAGGGCTCCACTACGCTGGGTTCTTGCAGTACCAAACGGCTCAGACATCAAGTGCGCAAAGGACCTGGAAGGCAAGCGCATCGCTACCGAAGCAGTAGGCATGACAAAGCGCTACCTGGCAAAGCACGGTGTCAACGCCAGCGTGGAATTCAGCTGGGGCGCAACCGAAGTCAAGCCACCACACCTGGCTGACGCCATCGTGGAAATCACAGAAACTGGTTCCAGCCTCAAGGCTAACAACCTCTGCATCATCGACACGCTCTGCGAGACCACCACACGCTTCATCGCCAACAAGGAAGCCGCAAAGGATGCCTTCAAGTCAGCCAAGATGAAGAAACTGGCCCTGCTGCTGAAGTCCGTCCTGCTGGCAGAAAACAAAGTCGGCCTTATGATGAACGTCCATAAGGACAAGCTGGATGCCGTGCTGGCAAAGCTGCCCGCCCTGCAGCGCCCAACTGTGGCACACCTGTCCGACGAGAACTGGTTCTCCCTCACAACCATCATCGACAAGTATGTGGCCAGAGACCTTATCCCAGACCTCATGCTGGCAGGCGCGGAAGGCCTGGTGGAATACTCCCTTAACAAGGTCATCCTCTAAGCCATTTCGGTGCGCGCCGCGAAAATGCCCGGTGCGCGCCGCGAAAATGCCCGGTGCGCGGCGCGAAAGCGCCGCGTCGGCGCCCACATTTACACCAATCATGTCCGAAATCCAACGCCTCATAGAAGTTGTCGCCCGCCTGCGGGATCCCGAAAAAGGATGCCCCTGGGATTCGGTGCAGACCAACATGTCCATCCGCAGCTACCTCGTTGAGGAGGCTGGCGAATATCTGGACGCGCTGGAAGACGGGGACCATGACGCCATGCGGGACGAACTGGGGGACATACTCCTGCAAGTCGTCCTCAATGCAAAGATTGCCGAAGACGAAGGCTATTTCAACATAGAGGATGTGGCACGTTCCGAGGCGGACAAAATGATACGCAGGCACCCCCACGTGTTCGCCTCCTCCGATGCAAAGACCGAGGAGGAATTCCGCAAGCAGTGGGACCGCATCAAATCATCTGAAAAAGGCTATGACAAACGGGATTCCGCAATGGACGGAATTCCACGCTCTATTCCAGGTCTTGCCCGTGCCCAGAAAATGCTCTCCCGTGCCTCCCGCGCAGGCTTTGACTGGCCAGACATACAAGGCGTCCTAGGCAAGATAAGCGAGGAACTAGATGAGGTCAAGGAGGCTGTTGCTGAAAACAACCAGGACCACCTGTCAGAGGAACTGGGGGATTTGCTCCTTGCCGTCGTCAAGCTGTGCCATTGGAACAACATTCAGGCGGAAGAGGCAATGCACGCCTCCGTCAAGAAATATACCAGACGCTACCGCACCATGGAGCAGGAACTCCATAAGCAGGGCCTTGAGCCAGCAAATGCCACCATCGAGCAAAAAGTGGCAGCATGGGAGGCCGCCAAGAAAATATGTCAGGACTAAGCGCGGCAGACTTCAAGGAACTGTGCATTGAGGCAGGTGCCTCTGACTATGGCCTGCTCTATCCAGAAGATATTGACACGTCTTATCTAAAAAAACGCTATTCAGCCTGGCTGCGTTCAGGAAACGAAGGCACAGTACAATATATTGATAACAGACTTGATATACTTTGTGACCCGTTCGGGACACGCCCCCAGGCAAGATGCGCACTGGTAATCGCCTTCCCAGCCAAAGAAGACAGCAATTCGCCTCTCCTTGAACTTCTGCCTGCGAAACCTGGTGCCATAGCAGCCTCCATCGCAGGCTATGCCATGGAGGAGGACTACCACATCACAGGCCAACGCATCCTGGAAAGGATATCCAGCCGACTTGGCGTCTGGAGCGAGCCTTGTGTTGACGCCAAGCCCGTGCCAGAGAAGGAGTTTGCTCTATTGGCGAAAATCGGCGAGCGGGGCCTCAACACATTGACGCGCTTGCCTGGCCTTGGATGCCAGATGTACCTGGGCATTCTGTTTCTAGGCGAACGCTTTCCCCAGAATCCCGCTAAAATAGCCGATGTTCCAGATAAATGCTGTGGCTGTGGATGCTGCATCAGGCAATGTCCCAATGGAGCGCTGGACGGCAAGGGTTCCATAAATGTCCGCAAATGCCGCAGTTGGCTTTCAGGACAGAAACGCGGTCCACTCACCAAGGAAGAACAACTTGCATTGCAAGGAACGCTTTTTGGCTGCTCCGTCTGCTCCAACTGCTGCCCTGATGCAACAGTGCACATCCAGGATTACCTGGTTGACGCAATGGACGTATTCCGTATGCAAACAGCACAACTCCGCCGCATCATAAAAGGCACTGCCCTAGAGCACTCAGGCACCACGCTTCTCAAACGCAACGCGGCAGCCATTCTCTGCAGCCAATCCCCTGCCCTGGCGCCACAGCTCCTTGCCATGACCGACAGCCCAGCCATCCAGGACAGCATAAAGGCTTGGCTGTAATTCCAAATCAAATTGTAACCATTCTGTTTGCTATTATAGCCTCTTACATTATGGCTATGTTCCCTAAGAGGATAGGTTACAAGGAGCCGCGAAGCGGCTCTTCTTCATCATGGAGAACATAGCCTGCATTATAAACACCCCGTGATTTTGTCAGACATCAAGACGAAACAGGTACCTGTTTCGTCATAATAAATGATATTTTAGGGGGTGTTCCGCGCAAATCTGTGGATATAAATCAGTCTGCCAGCCACTCGGATAGGTGTTCTTTAACGAAAGCATCGTCATTCAAATGCGGATACGCTTCATGCACACGCGTGATTTCCTCTGCCTGGCCTGGGGACAGAACCTCGGCTGGATTCAGGCAGAGAATGCCTGGCAGCAGTCCTTGGCGATGCAGTACCTCGTGTATGCCTGGAATGCATCCTGCAAAGGCGTGCTGTGGATCGAAAAATGCGGCATTGGCGTCAGTCACCTGCGCCGCCATGGTGAGCAGCTCTGGTGGAATAGGCGCATTGCTATCCGTAATCGCATGTATTTCATCCAGCAATTCCACGGCCTTCTGCGTCCAGCAGCACCAATGCCCCAGCAAACCTCCACGCACCCGCAGTTTCTTGCCAGCAAATTCATATTCCGTGAGCAAGTCAATGATAATATTATCGTCATTTCCCGTATAAAGGGTGATATCTCGTCCTGATTCGGTCACAGCCCGCACCACATCCAGCGTGCAATAGCGGTTGAAAGGTGCCATCTTGATGCCAAGCACATTGTCAATCAAAACAAAGTCCCGCCAAAACTGGTATGGCAGAATGCGCCCACCCACACTAGGCTGAAGATAGAAGCCAATTATGGGAATTACCTTTGCAATTGCACGGCAGTGCTCCAGCATGGTATCCACGCTGTCATTGGCAAATGCGCCCATGCTAAGCAGTCCTGCGTCATAACCATTGTCCGCCTCAAACTGCGCCTCATACAAAGCCTGTTCAGTGCGCCCGCAGATGCCGCCCACTTTCAGTATCCTGCGATTTGTGCGCTGTCCCCACTCGTCAATGAATTGCGAAGTCTGCTTCAAGACTGGCTCGAACAAGCCAATCTCCTTCTTGCGTATCTCAAACTGTGTGGAATGCACTCCCACGGCAATGCCGCCAACACCAGCATCCATATAATAACGGCACAATGCCCTCTGATGCCGAGGAGAGAACTTTCTATTCGCGTCCAGCGCAAGAGGCTGCGCGGGAATTACCGTGCCACGGCGGAATTCCGCCAGAACGCCTGAATCTATGTCTGATATGCTCTTCATTTAACATCTCCTTTCTTATTGATCCACAGATAGACACCGATTATCACAGATTGTTTTTATTGAAAAAACATAACTATTCAAAGAACAGTTACTAAAATCTGTGATAATCGGTGTCAATCTGTGGATAATACAATTAATGCCTAGAACTTTCCGTTATTGACCTCAAAATGGGTGGGCTTGCCAATTGAAACACCGCCATTGACTATCCAATCTGCCTGCCAGCGTATCATCTGCTCCAAGGAAACCGAGGGATAGCCCAGGCAACGGCACATCTTCGCCGAATTATTCAGGTAGCAAAGATCACCAGGCACACCCTTGAATGAAACGTCTTTGCCCATCAGTTTGCCCAACATAAGTGCGGTCTTCTCCACCGATGCAATCTCGGGACCAGTGACATTGAGGACTGCAGCTGGAGCCTCCGCCAATTCCAGCGAACGCAGTGCATTTGAGTTGGCATCGCCCTGCCAAATGACATTGAAGTAGCCCACAGTATTGTCCACAGGCCTGCCCTCCCAGATATTTCTGGCAATGTCATGCAGCACGCCATAGCGCAGGTCAATGGAGTAGTTCAGCCTGAAAAGCAGCAGTTTTGTGCCAAACTTGTCGGAATAGTACTGGAAAATGCGCTCACGTCCAAGGCATGACTGGGAATACTCGCCTACAGGAGAAGGCGGCACATCCTCCGTGCAGCCACAGGTGCCGACACCAACAAGGGGATAGACACAGCCAGTTGAGAACGCCACTATCCTGCTGTCACGGAAATGCTCCGCCACGTATGCAGGCGCCAGCACATTCATTGCCCATGTCTGCGCCTCGCTACCCTCCGTACCAAACTTACGCCCCGCCATGAAAACAATGTTCCTGACTTGTGGAAGTTTCTTCACGGCCTCCTGGTCAAGCAAATCGCAGGCAATAGTCTCTATGCCCCAGGACTGCAATTTCTCACGGTCCTCTGGATTGGAAAACCTGGCGACGCCAAACACCTTCTTCTCCACGCCAGCGGCGCGAATTGCATTGACCGCCAAGCGTCCCATGGTCACGCCCATCTTGCCCGCTATGCCGAGTATCATTATATCCCCGTCAAGCCGTGCCATCATCTCTATCAGTTCGGCATTGGGAATGGCCAAGATTTCCTCCAATTCCACCGTATTTGCAATGCGCTCAGGATATTTCATGCTACAAATCCTCTCTGTTACAATTCCTCCACTGTTGCATCATGGCTCTGCCTGGGGAAAGCTGCTGTTTCCAGTTTGATTTGCGCCAGCAGTCTTTCGGCGGCTGAACTGGAACGCCATTCTGGCTTGATAAACAACATTCCAATCAAGGCAGTTTCCTTGTCCTTTGGACGCCATGCGGCTGCGCCAACAATGCGGTTCAAGTGCAAAATGCTCCACACCTGCCCTTCACGCAAATATACCTCCCATTCTTCCGCCGCGCAATTCAAGGCGAGCAATTCAGGCAAATCATCTTGATTGCATTGCCGCAGGTAAAGGCCACCTTGCCCGCAGAAGCGACGATTATTGGCAAGCAACTCCAGTCGCTCGGCAACTTCCTTGACAATGCCCTCGGTCATCTTCTCCACCAGAAATCTGCCTCTCTCCATGTTGGCGTCCTCTGGATGGCCTGGCACACCATTGGGATTCAGCCACCCAACGCCAAAGGTGTTCAAATCTGGCTGGCGCAAGGATGTGATATTTCCATACGTAAGGTTGCCAGGCAGAGGAAACTCCCTCTGGCAGATATGCATCATGACGGAAGTCTCGTTTTCTCCTGCATGTAAATCCATCCTGCCAGGCCGGTCCAATGCATGGGCGTATTGGAATGGATAGACCAGTAGCAACTTCAGCTTGCGATCCTGCCTGTTCCATTCACGGCATACAGGCCCCAATGGGAAGTTGCCGCCATGCCCGCTGACAACAATAAGCGTGGTGTAATTCTGCGCCTCGGCGTTTTCCGCAATGTCCCTGATGACGGCCATAAGCGTTTCAGGTCGCAATGTGTACGAACCGCGCCAGCCAGTATGCTCCAGGCTGCTGGCAATTGCCTGAACAGGAAGCAATGCCCCATTGAAACGCTCCGCCAATATGCGGGCAAAATACACAGCGATGCGGCAGTCCGTATCAACTGGAAGATGTGGCCCATGCTGTTCAAACGCTCCCACGGGCAAAATCAGCAGATTCGTCCTGGCTGTGCCCCATTCTACGGCAGTATTGTTACCATCAATCATATATTCCACACCTATTCTTGCTTGAAATTGAAGAGTGGACTGCAGGCTGTTTTGTGCGCGGGGCGACAGCCCCCGCGTTTAGTAGCCACCGCTCTATCCGCGGCTTTCGCCGCGGGCACCCAACGGTCCACTGCCTAATCATTTTTGACTTCCGCGTGGGCTGTGGGCTGTGGGCTGTTTTGTGCGCGGGGCGACAGCCCCGCGGCTTTTCGCCGCGGACACCCAACAGTCCACTGCCTAATCATTCTTCACTTCCTCCAGAGCCGCAGTCAGATTGTCGAAGTCAACGACAAATCTCCATTCCCTGCCAGTACGGGGGTCTTTCCAGCGAATGATGCGCGTTGCTTTGCCCTCATTCACCGCCTTGCCTGAGAACTGCGGCAGTTCCTCCGCCTTGGAATCTGCTATTGTCGCGTATGCGCAGTCAGCCAGAATCTCACCTCGCTCAATACTGCGGGCTTCCATTGGTAGCCCCAGCACATCCACTTTGAGGGAATTGAAATAGGGATAACGGCAGATGGGTGTATTGCGTTGCTTTGCCCTTGTGAGTTTCAGCCTCTTGCCACTATCCAGCGACACTAGCGAAATGGCATCATCCACATTCATGCGCGATGTGCCAGCACCTGTATAGACACGTTTTTCCTGATTGAAAAAGTCATTTGGTATCTTCAGATCCACGCCATCGCCGCCAGCCAGATTGAAGTATCTGAGCGCAGTCATGCGGTTTACGAAAAGCATGGTGCGCCCATCGGGCAGCAAGGCAAAAGCCAGTTTCTGCCGCACAATGTCTGCGGACGATTCGCCTTCAGGGAATGGCGGCTCCGTGCGCCACACCAATTCCAGGCAGCCAGAGTTCTCATTCATGTTGCGATGCACTTCAACGGCGCGGCAACGCCCCGCAATACGCACCTCGCCTGTAAGATTATGCAGCCATTCCGCCATGTCGCCATGGGCAAGAGGCACGCACAGCCCAACTGGCCCGTCCGCGCCACGGCAAACCCAGGAGCGCAGCGTCCTGCTATCACGAGACAGTCTGGCACCGTGGAAATCATCCTGCCATTGCGCCAAAAGCGGAATCTCAGCAGCATTGGCGAAATACTTTGGCCACAGGATTGAAAGTGCCAGCATGTTCAAGACATCTGCCTCGCAACGCAAGTAGTAAAGTGGCGAAATGCGCTTGATTTCACCAAGACGCTCTCCAAAGAAGCTATGGTCCGCATTGGAGGCCTGCTCCGCCTCAAGAAGCGACAATGCCGCTTCTCCAAGTTTGTATGCCTCCGCATCGCCAAGGTAATCACCTGCGAAACGGCAGACAATGGGAAGATAGGACTGGCAATATGCATAGCGCACGCGGGTGTCGCCGCCTATGCGCAGCAGCCTGCCTTGTGGCGAAATGCAGCTTTTCACCAATTGCCACAGTTCCTTGACATGCCGATATGCCTCCTGCGGTGCTTCCTTGCCAAGAAGCCTGCAATCATTGTGCAAAATCGCAATATGAAGCAGGCAAATCACCATGTATCCCGTGTTCAGGTAGCCATGATGGTCCAGGGAAAGATTGTCCGTATAGTTTGCGCCGACTTTTCGCGCATCATCGTCCCCAGGTGTGCATATTCCGTTCACCAGCAGGACCTTTCCACGCTCCATATATTCCGCAGCATGGGGCGCATCTGGATACATCAATGCCGTTCTGACCAGAATCGAGCCATTCCAAATGTTTGATTCTGGCTTGTTCTTGCCTTTGCTGCCGTCTATTCCAGCCAATACTGGCAGATGATGCAATATCCATTCAGATTCAGACAGCAGTACACGGCGCAGCGCCTTCCTGTCCTGCTCCGTCAAGTCATTCTCTATCTTGTAAATAGCGGACATTATCCGCTCCAAAGAGCCGCCAGCGGCTATCCAAGTATGCCCCCATTTCCTACCATCGCTGCAAACATGGCGCCCGCTGACATGAGTTGCCAGAATGTAGCGCAGCATTGGCAGGGCACGTTCCTTGTCCCCCATCGCCACAAGTGCGCTAAATGCCTTTGCAGTGCATTGCATTGGCCAGTTGTTGCTCTCCCCATTCCCGAAGTACGCCATATCAGCATTGTTTTCATCGGAATGATAATTTCTTCCAATGAAAGTTTCGGCATTCTTCAGCAAGGAAATGTACTTTTCCTCATTCATTCTGTTGCTCAATTCAGTTTTTTTTTAATGCGAACCAGCTTCACATCCCCGCCAGGCAACTCAATTTCTATCTTGTCGCCATTGACGGAAAGGCTGCGTTCTGAAATCAGTTCCACAGCCTCCGATGCGGCATGCTTCAAGGTGATGGACACCTTACGCGTTTCGCTGGCGTCAAGGCCCTGGTCTGGCTTCTCCCAGGTGCGGCGCTTTACATTGCCATAGTTGTTGAACAATGCGACAATCACGCCCTCCCCAGTCTTGTTGACCATGTACTGCACGTCCCCCTCAACCTTCACAGGCAACTGCTCGCCAGCGACTTTCCGTATCACATCGCCAAGGCTTGCGTCAATCGCAGTGCCCTCAAGCCAGTAGTCCTTGCTGGAAACTATCAGCCGCCCCTTGCCAAGAGCAAGTTCGCTGACGCCGTCCTTCCCAGAAAGTTCAGGCAAGCCCTCCAGTTCCTTCAACTGGCAGCGGCTGGCTATAAGAATACCGCCTTTTTTCACGTATGCAAGCAGGCGCTCCCCAAATCCCCTGCCCATGGACACGTCACCAGTCAGCAGCAAGGCAGGATATGCATCCATTGCCTCCTGGGAAGCGTCGTTGGTAATTACGTCAAATATGTCTCCAAATGGGGATGTGCGGCAGGTAATGGCCTCAACTGTAAGCGGAGAAGCAGGGAAAATGAAGTTCTCCAATGCGGAGAACATGGAATCCCCTGGCAATGGGAAAAGACCAATCCATGGTTTGGCGCCAGAATATTTGGGACCATAGCCATGATACCTGTCCCACACTAGGCCAATCGGTGTGCAGACAACGCCACGGTCGATTTTGGAGGCCACCCTCCCATAGAAGTCAACCAGCAACTCACCTGTCTTGCTGACGTGGTACTTTTTGTCCCGCAGGTTTATCACCAGCGGGTCTTCCTGGTCGATTGTGCGGTAGTCATACAGTGAATGCATGAATTTCTGCCCTGATTCGTCAATGTAAATGCCGCATCCGCCCATGTACGAATAAATCATGCACCTGAGGTAGTCGCAGTCCATTATGCCGCATTCAGGGCCAGATGAAGTATATGTATTCCAGGGCTTGTTCTTGATTCCTATCTTGTGTGGCGGCAGGAAATTGGTACGACGCTCGTATGGGGCAAGGAAATTGTAGTAGTCTCGGTGCGAATAGGACTTCGTATTCCTAAGAGTTGTGTCCTGCCCTGGATAATTCAGGGTGCGGCAATGAGAGGCGAAGTACGAATAGAAGAATGTTCCATACTGTCGTGCCGCGCCACGGGAGACTGCAATCTGCATGGGCATGTCATGGATGCCGCAGCCTGATTCGTGTCCCGCGCATTTTGCACCGAACTCCATAAGCATGTGGTCGAAATACGTGGCAGTTCCCGCATAGCGCGGAAGCCCCCAGTTGTAGAACACAGACAAATCACGGAACTGGCTCATGGTTCGGCAGTTCCAAGTGCCGCGCAACTGCTCGTATGCCTCTTCACGACTTTTCGCCGCAGGCAGATTGTAGCGCTTTTTGCTTGCGGGATAGGACTGTATGCATTCGCATGACATGGTCCCTATGATACGGTCACCAGACGCCTCCTTGAAGGCCTTCCAGGATTCCTCGGTTATTCCCACGTTTTTTTCCGTCTCTGTATAGTAGCAGGTCGTCTTGATCAGAAGTGGATTCTTGGTTTTCGTAATGGCCGCATTATAGTGAAGATCCGTCCTCTTCAGCGCCTTGCCCAGGAAATCAACGGCTATTCCAGAATCACGGTATATCACCCAGATGGCATCCCTGAACAAGGGCTTTTCCATCATCTTGGGATCCTCAATGATATATTTCCTTGGCTTCAGTCCAACCAAGTATTCCTTTCCGGCGATTTTCGGTGGCTTCCAGCGTTCAGGCACGGCCATTTCATTTGCTGACAGCCAAATTGCGGACAATATAAACAATACATTCAATATCTTCATTTCGGCCTCACTTGACTTCGATTTC
>JAFSTJ010000139.1 GCA_017450525.1 Victivallales bacterium
CATCCAGTGAAAGTCATCCAAAAGAAATCCCTCTTCGCCAAGATAGCGGGCTGCGACAGCCTCCCAGGCTGCCCCTCCTGGCACCACCAGGCAGTGAGCAACCTAGACGGAACAGCTCTAATTGTCACTGGGACAACAGAAGCCAATGGCATTGAAATCATCGAGGCCTTTGAAATACCAGACAAAAAGTTCGTGCTTGGCATACAGTTCCATCCAGAGATTGCCGTCATCAAGAATCTGGACAACGCCCCGAACAAGGGCGACTACATGAGCTACGAGCAGGCACTTGCTTTCTTTAAGGCAATCGTGGATGCGGCACATTGAACACTAATTCGTGTTTTTACATCAAAAAATTGCAGCCAACTATTTGACAATATAAGATAACGGCGTACTTTAATCAGCGGTGTTTTCGATAGCATACCTCTGAACACAATTTGTTAGGGGTCTATAATGGCCTTAATTTTCATTCTTAGCAGAGTGGGAATAGCGTCGAAAACACCTTTTTTGTATATGAATACAGTAGTCAAAAAACAACAGGTGGCAGGAAGCACACTCAACCGCAAGCGGCGCTCCCTTGGATTAAGCATAACTGAAGCGTCCTTGCTGCTATGTGTTCCAGAAAGCACCTATCGCAAATGGGAAAAGACAAATGCAGGCATTGAGGCAATTCCATTCGCAGCAGGCGACTGGGACAAGACCATCGCCAATTTGTCCAGCGTAAAGTCGCAGCCCTTCCTGGAGGCCATAGGCAAACTCCACGCAGCATTGACCGAAGAAAACCAGGCACAACTCACGGCTCAACTGGACAACCTGTCCACATCAATGCTGGCAAGATTCTTCGCCAACTTCAAAAAATAACAACGCAGAGGCGCTCTTTTAACGCAGAGGCGCAAAGACGCAGAGACGCAGAGTTTTTAAGAATTTTTATAACCCCCAAAAGTTCTTTGGGTGGATTATAAAACTTTAAAAATCTCTGCGTCTCTGCGTCTCTGCGTCTCTGCGTTAAATGAGCGTCTCTGCGTTAAGATAGCGCCTCTGCGTTGATATATATGTTTTTGGTATTGTCGGTGATGGGGGCGAACTGGGCGCGGCGCAACTTGGGCAACCAGATGATCACGTCATCTGCAAGCACCACCGGCCATGTATTTCGCTGTTCCTGGAGGATTTTGGCTTCGGTGAAAATATCCTGCAACTTCTTGGTCTTGCCCTTTGACCCGAATGGCTCAATTCTATCTCCTGGGAGGCGCGTCCTTATGACAAGTTCCTCGGGCAGCAGCGCCTCGTCAAATGCCTCCGTGCCCTCTCCTGGCCCATCAACTACGGAAAAATGCCAACCAGGCAAGTAAAAATCCCTGGCATCGCGCCAATTCCAGCGCTGCACACTCCATTCAGGGGCATTCTTCACAACGCGGAGACCGCCTCTCTCCAGGCGAAAGTAAACATTCTCATTCAATGGCAGGGTAACAGGCTTTCCTTTGAATTTCGCCAATTCAGTTTTCAGCCTCTGCATGAAGTTGTATGTCAAAGGAGGCACTTCCTGGAAGTTGCTCTCCAGCAGGCCACGCACAGCCCTAAACAGCACCGCCTGGTGCAATGCCTGCCATTTGCCGATATCATTCAATTCCAGATGCACGGCACATTCCTCTATGCATTCCGCATCACAAGACAGGTTCTCCATGGAACGCAGCAAGCCTGCGTCATTGCCAAATATCCTGCGGAATAAAGGCAGTAATTCATTGCGCACCGCATTGCGCCGATAGTGGCTGTCGCTGTTTGTGCTGTCAATACGCCAGTCGTCAATGCCATTTTCCAGCAGGAACGCCTCTATTTCACGGCGACGCAATCCCAGCAGAGGCCTGCAAAGTGCAATTCCACGCAAGCAACGATATGGCTTCATTGGCACCAGGGCGCTGACATTTGAGCCACGTGCAAGGCGCAGAAACAATTCCTCCATGGCATCATCGGAATGATGCGCTAGAAACACAGGACGCGTGCCATTGGAAAGACGCTCCCAGTTCTCCAGACGCAGGCGGCGAGCAGCCTCCTCGGTTGCCTCGCCAGGAAGCATGTTCTCTGGCACATTGAGGTAAATCAACTCCAGGCGTATTCCTCTTTTCTCGCAAAATGCACGGCTCCATTCAGCATCGGCATCTGCCTCCGCGCCGCGTATGCCATGGTGGAAATGCACCGCTGTCAGGCTGCCCAGTTGCTCCCTGGACAATGCCAGCAGAAGGGACGTGCTGTCCGCCCCTCCACTAAAGCCGCATAGCACGTCATGTCCCAGCAGGGCATATTTTTGCAGAAAGTTGTGAACCGCCTCCTGCAAGTTCATTTTGCTGCGTCCTTCTTTTCTACCTTCTCAGCGACCTTGCAAAGTTGCACAAGCGTCTTATCCACGGCATCAAATGTATTTGGTATGACGAGATAGTTGTACTTTTCAAGAAGCACTTTCAGCTTGTCCAGTTTCTCTGCCTTGGTCTTGTCCTCGCCAGAATAACTTGCCTTGACACGCATGTACCTGCCTTCTGGCAACTTTTCGCCAAAATCAATCACATACGTGGCACCGCTGTTGTCGGTGATGTTTAATGTTCTGCTTGCGACAAATGGCTGCGATGCAAGAGCCACATCCTTGAAAGGCAGCCAACTGAATGCGCGGTCAATGGCAGCAATCACATTTGTGTCTGGCTGGTATCCTTTGGGAATGTCACCCACAATCGCCAGAGGCTCCTTCTCGTCCTTGCGCTCCACTTTCCACAATTGCTTGCCTTTTTCGGACATTGAAACCGATTTCAACTTGTCAATGTTAAGGAATTCCTGGTCAAGCCACTGTCCTGGGGTGTTGTCCAGAATGGAGAATGTATTTGCCACAAGAGCGGCATTTCCGTCCTGCAACTGCACATACCTTCCCAACGGCGTGCCAGAGGCCTGCCCATAAAGCGCCGCCATGGAGACCTGGTCCGCCTCCTTCTCCACACGTTTTCCAAAGCGCAGTTTTGCAAGCGTCTTGCTCGCAGAATCAAGCAATTCCAGTTCGACAGCATCTGCCTCAAGCTCCATTGCCTTCATATCGTCAGCCTCAGCCTGGAAGCGCTGCGCAATTTTGGTATTAAGCAAGTCCAGCACAATCTTGCCTAGTTGGGACACATCCACTGGATAATCCCCGCGTTCCGCCAGCACCCAGCCCTGCTCGGTGCGCTTGAAGTTCAACTTCTGGCCACTTTTTGTAACACAAATCGCCTTGACCACCTCTGCGTCAAAGTCCGCAGGCAATATGGTCTGCACTGCATTATCCTCGCGCCAGCCCGCATCCTCGCGGCTGCGTGTGCACCAGGTCAAAAGCCCCAGCACTATAAGAACTACCAAAAGAATGACAATATGCTTCGTCTTCATTATCAATCCTCCTTCATGCACGGCGCCTGATGAACGCAAATACCACGCCGAAAATAATCACCAAAAGTGGCATCATACCAATGTTCAGCACCATTAGGCGATTCTCCAGCGATTCCACGTCATGCCTCATGTCTCGACGCACCTTCTTCAGGTTCTTGCGGGCCTCGGCCTCCTTGCGCTTGATTGTGAGGATTGCCTGCTGCTGTTCCTTGCTGAGCAGTTCCTTGTCCCCATTCTTGCGTGTCCTCTGCATATCGAACAACTGCCTCTGCACATTCTGGACTTCCTCTTCGAAGCGACGTATCTCGTCCTTGAACTTCTCCGAAGCCTGCAATTCCAGATCGTGCACCTTCTTGAACGGGCGCTGCTTGACGCCTCTGGAGCGTATGTCAAACAATGCCACATCGCCCGACAATGCTTCCAGCAGATTCTGCACAATGCTGCAATTGTCATTGATTGGGCTGTACAAAGTCTGGCCAAAGAAGTTTGTGCGTGACACGCAGAATGCATCATACAGCATGTCCGCATCACCTACCAGCATGACAGCGCCAGCCTGCTTTGCCTCCTTAAGGGCAGCATCAGCCTCGCCTTCCTTGCGGTCAGGCGCACCTTTGGGAAACGCCGTCTTGAACTTGCCAGTAAGGCGCAGCATCAGTTCGTACTTCTTGCCGCTGGGTGCGAAAGCCCTGAGCATATCGTCCCCATTCTGTTGTGTTGCATAATTGTCCAGCATAGCGGCGTCATTGCTGCTCTGGAGCAACACAGTCTTTTCAAGCCCTTCGGCAACTGTTCCCGAGAATGCGCCAGCATCCAGCAGTACCATATTGGATACCTGCGCCGTAGCTGGCTCCTTGGTGGCAATATTCTCATCTGAAAGGGAAAGAATATTGGGCATGGTTTCAGCACCGCCCCTGGCATTGTGTCTAATGGCAGTGGCACATTTGCGGTCTATGACCACCTGGCTCTCGTTAAAGTCAAGTCCCCATGCCTTGAGCAATATTGGCAGGGACGACTTTGAATCAGGTGCCTGGTACTGCAACTGCTGCCTCTGCTGCCTCATCTGCAAATCGGTCAGGCAGATCGGGTCAAGGAACGCCAGCAGCCTACCGCCACGCAGCACGAACTGGTCCAGCGCGAATTGCAATTTGTCACTGGCATTGCTAGGATGTATGACAATGAGAATGTCGATGTCATCGGGTATCTTGTCAACGGACATGTCAACCTCGGACACAGCATAGCGCTTCTTCAATTCGCTGACAATGAACCATGCAGGCGCCATACCGCCCTGCCCCTGGAGCATCATCTGCGGATTCTCTATGCCGCCCATCACTTTCATGCTGCTCATTATGCCCACCTTGCGCTTCACTGGATTCACAACGGAAATTATCGCACGAGTAAGGTCATACTCCAGTAAATCTTCCCTGTTGGGGCTGAGGAATGGAATTGCCTCCAACTGGGAACCGCAGCGGACTGACACGCCCATGTATATGTTCCTGTCCAGTCCCAAAGCATCCATTCCCTGGCCTGCAATACCGTCCAGCGTGGCGGAATCCTCTGCATCTGAATCAGGCTTGGGATTGAGTCTTTCCACCTTTATGCGTTTGCCAGCGTGAATCTCGTATTCACGCAGCATATCGTCCACCCGCTTGGCATAGTTTTTCAATGCCACAGGCATCTGCGCCAAGTCCTTGGAATAATAGAAGCGAATCGTCACATTCTTGTCCAGGGACGACAATGCATTGCGTGTAGCGGCGGACAATGTGTATAGCTTGTCCTCCGTAAAGTCCAGCCTCAAGTTTGTTCTTCTGAAAATGAGGCAAATCTGGAACAAAATCAACGCCACAATTATAACGGCTATTGAAGACGACAGAGCGGTTTTCAAAGTCTTTTTATTGCTTTTCATAATTTATCACCTCCTGTTCTTCAATGCGACGCCAGTGGTAAACAAGCAGAATGTGGCAATAGAGGCAAAATAGAGAATGTCTCTGAAGTCCAGTACGCCGCGCTGCAAACTGTCAAAATGGAAGATGATGCTCATGTATGCTGCCAAGTCCACAATGGAGCCTGATGCCCCCCACTTGAGCAGCAGGTTTGTCACAGGCGGGAAACCAGCCAGCACCAGCAGCAGACAGATTACCAGCGATGTAATGAAGCTTATGACCTGATTTCGTGTGAAAGCCGAGGTCATTCCAGTCACCGCCAAGTATGTGCAGGCGATAAGAAGGCTGCCTATGTATCCAGTGAATATTGGTCCCATGTCAGGCTCGCCCAACCATGCGACTGTGATTGGCATCGGCAGCGTCAACGCCAGCGCAAACGCCAGAAATATGCATCCAGCAATGAATTTACCCAGAACAGCTTGAGTCACCGTAACAGGCATGGTAAACAGCAGTTCCAGAGTGCCTAGCCTGCGCTCCTCCGCCCAGAGCCTCATTCCCACTGCGGGCACCAGGAACATATACAGCCAGGGATGCCATACGAAGAATGCCGCCAGGGATGCCTCATCCATGCGGAAGAAGCCGCCCATCATGAATGTGAAGAAGCCTATCAGCAGCAGGAATATCACAGTGAACACATACGCCACAGGCGAATTGAAATATCCAAGCAATTCGCGCTTTGCTATAATCCAGGTATTTCTCATATTACGCCCTCCGCAGTTTCATTGGTGGTTATGATGCGGAACACCTCATCCATACGCCCTTTTTCCACATATATTTCGGAAAAGTCCCAGCCCTTAGAACTGAAGAGTTTTCTTACATTTGGCAAAAGCCCCTCGGTCGAGCCTTCCTTGGCGGGCATGAACATGAATGTGCCATCGCACAGTTGCTTGACCTGGCCAATGCCATTGCCGACTGAACACGCCTGGCTCAACTGTTCCAATGCAAGATTGCATTTCACAACCACGGCACCTGCCTCAGGAGCCTTGGCACGAAGTTGCGCTGGCGTCCCATTGAAGACAATGTGCCCCTTGTCTATGATTGCCACTCTGGTGCAAATCGCCTCCACCTCCTCCAAAATATGCGTCGAAACGATAATTGCCTTGTTCTTGCCCATCTCGGCTATAAGTTGGCGCATCTGGTGCTTCTGGTTTGGGTCCAGCCCGTCCGTTGGCTCATCCAGCACCAGCACCTTGGGATCGCAGAGAATCGCCTGTGCAAAGCATGTACGATGCCTGTATCCCTTAGAAAGTGTGTCAATGGTCTGATTCAACACCTTGTCTAGCTGGCAAATCTCTATTGCATTGTCCAGCGCCTTGTGCTTCTCCTCGCCACGCAGACCGCGTATCCCCGCAGTAAAATCCAAAAAAGAATACACACTCATGTCTGTATAGAGAGGTGCATTCTCTGGCAAGTATCCAATGGAAGACCTGGCCTGAATTGGATTCTCTTCCATGTTGAAGCCATCTATGACAATCGTCCCCGATGTAGGCGGCAGGTATCCCGTAAGCATGCGCATTGTCGTGGATTTGCCAGCGCCGTTTGGTCCAAGAAATCCCAGGACTTCGCCTGTCTTGACTTGGAAAGACACATTGTCCACCGCACTGTATTCCCCGAATACTTTGGTCAAAGCCTCGGCTTTAATCATTGTCTTCACCTCCGATAGCAAAAGATACTGCACGTATTCCGTAAACCCTGTTTTTCAGCAGCCTCCAGTGCCTCTGCTCATCCCAGGGCAGCGTGTTGTTTTCCGCGTGCTCCAGCACCAGCAGGCATCCCTGCCCCGCCCAGGCAGCCATTTTTTCATCAAGTATCAAACCAGCCGCTCCATATTCCTCCACGCCTGCGGCGTATGGCGGATCAGCCAAGATGATATCAGGTTTCACATCCATCAGCATTTCAGGCGCCTTCTGTGCATCAGCGCAGATTATGCGGGTGTTTCCTGCCTCTGGACCAATTGACTTCTGAACGGCGGCAAGATTGGCCTTGATGTAGTCAACGTGCTTTTTCTCCTTTTCAAAAAAATACACGGACGCGGCACCCCTGCTCAATGCCTCAAGCCCAAGCGCCCCAGTGCCTGAAAACAAATCAAGCACCACCTTGCCACGCAGGTCGCCAATTGTGCCGAACATACTCTCCTTCACACGGTCTTCCGTAGGGCGCACTGCACGGCCTTCTGGCGCATTAAGACGTATGCCGCCTGCCAATCCTCCAATAATGCGCATAGTCAGCCTTCTCCCTTGAGCCCATTCTGCTTGTGATTGCAACGGGGACATTTCACCGTGGAGTGCAATGCAAAACGCCCCACGGCAAACACCAGCCCGCATGAAGCGCATTTGTGCACAGTCAGCCTGTGAATATGCCAGGCATGCGCCTTTGTCCACCACAGCTCAAGGCAATACAATGCCACAAGAACACCTACCATCAACAGGACGTATGCCTCAAACGCATCTGAAAAGTTCAATACACAAATCATAGTTCTTAGTTATTTGGGCGCCGTTTTTATGTGGGCCCCGAGGCGGCGCCCACACTAGAGTTTCCATAGCACATCTAGGAAAAGGCCTTCCTGAGGAAGGCTGACGCCGCCCTGCACCAGGCGCATTCGCAATGCGGATACGGCCTGCCTGTCCAGTTCGCTGTTGCCGCTGCTCTTCCTTACAACAATGCGCACAGGCACGTCTGGTAGTGGGGACGGCATCACCTGCAAGGAGGTATTTCTAATTTGCGCCCCCCTGGGACCAGCAGCAATGGCGCGTCTTGCATCCACCAAATTGATTTCTGGTGGATTGAGCAGAATGCGCCCTCTTTCATCGAACCAGAACGCGCCTTCATCTTCCACCAGTTGCGTTCTGGCAGGCATTGCCACATTGATACCCATCAGTGGTTCCAGGAGAATGTCGCTTTCATACCTTGTCAAGGCGTTATTCGCCATTAAAAGTATTGGTGAATCCTTTGGCTGAAGCGGAACCAAAGCACTTTCCAGGTCCAGGTATTCAAAGTCCCTTTTTTCTGCATCATTGACAAACTGCCGAAAGCCATATTCGCAGTCAGGTGTCAATCCCAAAAAAGGGTTCTTCAACTGCATCCACGCATAGATGCTCTCCTTTATGGAAGCAGCTGAAGAACCAAATCTCTGATTTTCAGGCAAAAAAACCAATGGTTTGCCAGAATTACCATTGCCTGCCTGTGGCACAAACAACTCTGACGGCACTTTCATAAGTGTCGCGGGCACAATGACAAGAGCCAGGAACAGCAGGAGCCAGGCCCAGTCGAGCAACCTGTCTCTCAAGGAAAAATCTGCTGTAATATCATCTTTCATTCTGTCTAGTCTAGGGCTGTGGTGCCATTCTAAGGTTGTTTTCCATGCGCTCAATGCCAGTAGCCAGGAAAAGCTGCACATTCAGACGCCGTGAAAACGCATATATCTCAACAAGCTGCTCGTAGGGAATGCCCTTCTCTGCAAGAAGCACGAGTATATGCCCGCGGTTGGAGGCAATGCCTGGCACTGCAAGGGCCTCTCTGACCGAGCTTTCCATGTCATCAAGGCTCTTCCGTGTCTCGCCATTGAAGGTGTACACATACTTGCCACGTGAATTCGCGCTCCTGTCGAAGGAGACTGTCATTATGTGCTTTTCAGCGGAAATAACCACAGCGTCCTTCAGCAAGGGCAGTTCCACGCTTTGAATGCCAGGCAGATAGACAAAGTTGGTGCGCAGCACAAATATGGCCAGCAGAATGAAGAACAAATCCACCAGCCCCACCAGTGGCGAGGGCGCGGAATACTTCACCAGCTTTTTCTGCCAAAAAGTCATTTAATCACCTCTTCCTTGTCCTGCGCCAGAACGCGCTTGTTCATTCTGTCCGCCAATTCAGGCGATTCAACGAGGAAATTGATTAGTTCCACGGCAGTTTTCTCCATTTCGCCCACGATGTTCGTGCAGCTTTCCTGAAGTACGAGATTGTAGAAATGCACGATTGCGCCGCCAGCCAGGCCCATGGCAGTGGTCACCAGAGCGGTTCGTATGTCTCCAGACACCTGCTCCACACCCAGGGCAACCACGTTGTTGCTGGAGGCAATCTCGCCAAAGAAACTGCGTAGTGAAAGCACCGTGCCCAGCAAACCCAGCAGCGGCAGCAACTGGCTTATGCCAGAGATGATGCGCATTCCCTTCTGAAGGCGTGGCACCTCCACAATCGCCGCCTCGTCCGCCGCACGGCGAAGAGCCACCTCGTCCTTGCTGTCCCTGCTCAGGATTGCCCTGACCACGGAGGCAACTGGCCCGCGAGTATCCTCGCAGATTGCAATTGCCTCTATGGTCTTGCGACTGTCATGAAGCTTGTTCTTAATGCCAAGCAGGAAGCCGTCACTGTCAATCTTTATCCTGTGCAGATAGATGAACCTGCGGAAGAAGAGCAGGCTCGCCAGCAGGAAAAGGCCGATTATCACGTATCCTACGCCGCCACACTCGTCCAATAGCTTTTCAATGAAGGAGGTGCTTTCCATGTGTCACCTTAGTTGTTTTTATTCGACGGCGGGGACACCGCCGTCGCCACTACCAAATTACTCCCAGGCTGTATTGCCCATTATGCCGTCATTGGCAAATACTGGCTTGCAGCCCAGATCCTCGACCAGGCAGCGAGTCGCGCACTCTATGCGCTGCAGATGGTCTGGGATATAGTTCGGGTAGTAGGGGAATGTGTATTGTTCGTGGGAGGCTGCGCAGAACACCTCGAACTTGTACTTCTCAGCATTTTCCTTTTGCTTGGCAAAACGCTTCTTGATCTCCTCAATGGGTGTCAGGTTGCAGGTGCAGCAACTGCACAGGAAAAATACGCCCAATGTGGGGTCATAATAGCAGTTATGCCTCTTGATGTAGTCGTATTCCTCGTTGATGCTGTAGTGCATGTCAAGCCCCTCGTTCGTTGCGACACCGTCCGCGCCCTTGCAGGAAATGCTCTGGATCTTGTTCATGTCGCCGCCCTTCTGCCTGTCCGCCAGGCTTGGACCGCCCATCACGCTGGGGCGGAATTTACGGCTGTAGCAGCGTGTGCCCCGCTTTATGAGTTCATTCGCCACAGCGGGATTGATGTTCGCCCAGTGGATGACAAAGGGCGGTATCCAGGTTTCCTCGCCCGCAAAGCGGATGATTTCATTCTTCACCTGGTCATAGTCCCTGCCGAATTCCTCCGCACTGGCCTCAAGATATGGCCTGTCTGGGAATTCGCTGTAGGCATGGAATGAGAGTTTCAGCCAGTCCGAATTGTCAATGAACTCGCTCTTCCAGATGTCAGGCATGTCGCTCAACACGAATTCATGGTGGTCATTGTGGAAGAAGCAATTCAGCGTGACCTTGAATCCCAGTTTGTCGTGTATGGCCTTCAGTCCCTTCAGGTAGAAATGGTCGAAGGCGCGCTGTGGACGCTCTTTTGCCAAGTCAGTAAAGAGGAAGCTGTGGTCGTCAATGTAGAAGTTGCAACGACGGAAGGACTTCTTGTCCCACACCAGCGTCACAGTCTGTGAATAGGTGCCGAATGGCGTGAGCACGGAGGCTGTCACATCGTTGAACTTCTGCGTCAGCTCGACTTCAGCACGGAAAATACGGCCTTCCATCTCGGCAGGAACTCCGTTCACCTTGACGGGACGGCCGTATTCCGATATGCCTTCAATCTGGACTGTGAGACCCTTGTCAGTCTCCCTTCCATGCAAGTGGTTCAGCACCGCGCCTTGCCTGAAGTTTGTGATATCCAGCATTGCAGTTCCTCCATTCGATTACAGGATGGACACAGCAGCGTCGATTATGACGTCGGAGGCATTAACTGCGGATGTGTTGGTGCCAGGCTGCACTTCGTAACCGCCACGGGCAAAGCATTCCTTCATCGGCGTGTAGCCTGTCGGGGACTGTGCCAGTTCGATTGGGAACGTGAACCTGTAGTTCGACTTTGCGCGTACGGCGCGGCCAATGCCATTGAAGGGCTCGCCAGGCAGGGACACCATAACCAGCTCCTTGCCGAATGCGAAGGATGTGAAGCGTGCCTTGTGTGAAGGAGTGCTGTTCTTCTGCCCGTCAAGCGCCCTCTTTGCAAAGTAGCGCAGAGCGGCAGGCACCTTGTTCGCCAGATCCTGGCTTTCGAAGTCGCCTTCCTTCTTGATGTCGGGAACAGTGTCCAGAATATTCTGTGCAGCGGCGATTTCCTCTGGTGAAAGGATGCGGTGCGGAATATCAACTACTGTGTTCTTGATGGTGACCTCATCGAAGTTCAAGGGCTTCAAGTCTGGCAGCGCGTCCAGGATGATACGTGCATAACCACGGCCAATGCGGTTTGCCTCGAAATAGCCAGTCTGCTTGATGTCCTGCCTGAAGTCGAAGTGGTTGATATCGCCAGATGCGTCATCGATGGTCAGCACTGGGATGCTCTCCTTCAGTTCGTTCTGGATTGCCAGTGTCATTCTGCCTGGCCAGTCGGCTGATACCAGATTGCCGCCGATGGTGTCCATGTGGTTTGCGATGTTGCAGACCAATGCGGCGATACGGCCGCCCTGCCTTACTGCCAGGATGCCGATGGTGCGGTCCAGTTCGCTTTCAGGCCTGTCAATGTTGGGGTTGCGCCAGCCAGGATTGGTGACGATGTTGCCGTCCTTCATGAAATAGCGGCGTACGAATGCGTATGGGTTGTTATAGACCGTGGTGGCCTCCAGCGTTGCAGGCTGCAGGTTCAGGAAGCCCCTCTTCAGGCCGCGGATGGTGGCGCTGACGATGATTTCAGCCGCGATCTTGGTGCGTTCATCCCAATCTTCCTTCTTGGGGAATTCCGGGCCAGTGTGTGTATGGATTGCGGAAAGGATGATATTGTCGTTCAATTCGCCGAATTCCGCCTTCAATGCCTCCTGCAATGTCTCGTACAGGGAGGGGCGAATGCTGCAAAGATCGTATGTGACCAGGGCGAAACGCTTTCCATTGCACTCCATCGCCAGCACTTTGCAGTACAAATCATCGTATGCACCCTCATTTGGACGCTTGTTGAAGTAACCTGCCAGACCAACGCCTACTGGAGGTGTGATGATTTCCTGAGCATAACCTACATTGAACATGTTTTCTTCTCCTTGAAAAATTGTAAATTGCCTTGTTTTGGGTTAATGACAAAATTAAGGCATAATATATACAAGGCATTAGCCAATTCAACCACTATAAAACGTTTTGTGCGTGCCCAAAAAACTTTTACAATGATATTGACATGCCTTGAGGATATTGGTATAATTACGCAAAATATGCAAAATCCAAACATAACATAGACCAAGGAGACCTTAATGAGAAAGAACTTCACTTTGATCGAGTTACTTGTCGTGATCGCCATTATCGCAATACTGGCGGCTATGCTGCTGCCCGCATTGAGCAAGGCAAGAGAAAAGGCCCGCATTACCTCCTGCCTCAACAACCTGAAGCAGGTGGGGCTGGGACTGCACATGTACGCCAACGACCATGAGGACAATGTGGCAGTATGGGGCAGAACCCTGCACGGATGGGGCACCAATGGGCTGGATTACACAAAGACCTGTTACTCATTGGGCACATTCCTGATGGCAAGGCTCAACTACCTTGACAGGAACACGCGCAGAGGAAGCAGCGACGTATGCGGTCCAGTGTGCAGCGCTTATAGAAAACCAGCAAGCAACAATGCCGTCCGCTACATGGACAACTATCCTTTCAATTCACATGGCGCGGAGGAGAACGGCAGCGTCTATGACGCAACGAAGGGCGTGACTTCCGGCATAAGCATGACATCCACTGGGGCACATACCGGCGGCAAGGCATTGAAGAGCACACTGCTGAAAAGCCCATCAAGCGTGATGATGTCTTCCTGCATGAACTATTGCGTGGCGGTTATGTTTCATTACCCCAATTTTCCCAGCGTGAACTTTGACGGTTCTGCGCAGACCCGCAAGGACACTGGAACCGTAAAGTCATACGTCTTGAGCAAGGCTCCCGAAGAGGACAGCAGCTTTTTCTACAGCACACCCCAATCGACAAACCCCATTTCATATAAGATTGGAAGCCTTCAGTAATTTAACGAACATAAGGAGAAAATAAAATGCGTATTTTCGCACTTGCATTCATGGCACTTCTAGCCTGCGCCTTCGCGGCAGAGAAGAATGACTTCAGCATAACCGAGGCGGACAAGAAACTGATCGCGCCAGGAGAAAGCATCAATTTCAAAATCAAGATCGAGAACATGGAGGGTTTCAAGGCCAAGGCATGGTACGTCATCTTCAAGAAGCCAGATGTGCCGGAAGGCGCAGCGGAGGCGCTGGGCAAGAAATACACTGGAAAGAACCCAGCCTGGAGCATTGCCAGAATATACGAGGCATGGTTCAACAAGGACACTCTGGACCAGACGGAGCGCACACTCACGCTCAAGACCAGCCCAAAATGGCTGCCAGGCGACTACAAGGTGAAAATCCAGCTCATCTTCA
>JAFSTJ010000140.1 GCA_017450525.1 Victivallales bacterium
GCCTGATGCAGTGTGCGCTGAAGTGTGGGAATTGTGATGAGATTGGAGCTGGCGGAATGAAAATCGCTGGAGACAGTTGTGTCTGTGGCGAGTGCTGCCGCTTTGGCGCAGTTGTCCACTCGCTTGCATAGCGACTTCAGGTCTGCATTGTCCTTGGCGCGCATCATGTACATGACCTCGGCGTGTGCCTGCACCACATTTGGCGCATTGCCTCCAGAATCCGTGATGGCATAGTGCACGCGGTTGTCGTATGGAATGTGTTCGCGCAGGAAATTGACTGCGATGTTCATCAGCTCGACTGCATCAAGTGCACTGCGGCCAAGATGAGGCGAGGCGCCAGCATGTGAGGGACGCCCGTCGAAGATATACAAAATATTGCAGCATGCCAATGATGGGCGTGTGCGCACTGCCCAAAAGCATTCGGGGTGGCCGCCTATTGCTGCATCAAGGGACTTGAATGCGCCTTCACGCGCCATGTATGCCTTGCCGCTGCCGCCTTCTTCACCTGGGCAGCCCAGCACCTTCACCGTGCCTTGTATGCCGCTTTCTATCAAGTGGCGCTTGATGGCGAGCGCTGCAGCCACGGCGTTTCCGCAGTAGATGTGATGCCCGCAGCCATGCCCGTTTTTAACGCCTTCAATCTTTGTTTTTGTTGGAGACAAGGCCTGCTGGCTGAGGCCATCAAGCGCATCGAATTCTGCGATTATGCCTATCTCTGGATGCCCTGTGCCAAACGAGGCGATGAACGCAGTTGGGAGGCCAGCCACGTTTTCTTCAATGGAGAAGCCCTCCGCGCTCAGAAATGCTTTAATTGCGCCAGACGATATGTACTCCTTGAATGCTGTCTCTGGGTTGTCCCACACTGTGTCGGCCAGTCGTATGATATCGTCTTGCCTGATGTCGATTTCTTTGAGAAAGTCGTTGTTCATGTTCGGATTTTGTTGTTTTGATTTTACCAAATGATCCATAATGTAGCCCTGCAATTTGTATATTTCAACAATGTATGATGCGCGGCAAGAATGCCGCGCCACAGGACGCGCCGCGCCACAGGACACAGGAGGCAGGACGCCATATTGTAAAAAAAGATTATCGTGTATATTTACAGAACATGTTCACTTTTAAACCAAGGATAAAATATGCTAGACAATGCCCATCTTACAATCCGTGTCGTTGAAGGCAAGCCAAACCATGATGTCATCTATTCGCTAATCGAGGCGGAGGACGGCACGATGTACGTGGGTCTGTGCGGCGAAACTGGAAAGGACGGCTGCTATGCGCAGATTCTGAAATACAACAAGCAGGAAGGCACTTTCACCACGCTTGTGGATTTGGCAGATGTCATACCGCATCCTGTGGACGATATACGCCCGCCCCACTCAAAACTCCACACCACATTCTGCATGGCGAAGGATGGCAAGCTTCTGGCTTCCACCCACATGACTGCCCCGCCGCTGCATGAGGATTTCTACCACTACTGGCACATATACAACGACCCTGACCGCTGCTATCTTGGCTCACATCTCATCATATACGACCCGAAGACCAACAATGCGGAGGACTTTGGCGTCGTGATGCCAAAGGGCGGCGCCCGTTGGATGACCTACAATCCAGAGCGGGACGAAGTCTATATGACCAGCTTCCTCACTAGTCATTTCTATGCTGTCAGCCTCAAGACTGGCGAGATCAAGGACATTGGGCGCATCTCGGAGCACGATTGGCTGGGACCATGCTACTGCCCTGCCGACGGCAGGGTTTATACGACGGACAGCCAGGGCTTCTTCCTGCGCTATACACCAGAGACAGGCAAGATGGAGACATTGCCTCTCTACACTCCCCGCTCACCATGGTTTCGCAACGAGGCGTGCGGCATATTCAATCTTGTTCCAGGCAATGACGGCAGCAAACTCTATGGCTCCGTTTACAATGCCATGCATGTCTTTGAGTTCGATCCCCTGTATGGCAAATATGGCCGCGTACGGGACTATGGTCTCCTCGGCATTGATGAGGAATCCCCCACGGAGTATCCTATTGGAAAATTCTCGCCCCGCATTATGACTGTAGGCGCAGACAACAAAATCTATGTGGCAGGCAAGGAATGCGTCAGTCGTAAAGATTTGCGCCACCTCTTCAGCATTGATATAGAGAGCGGCGAACAATGCGATCTGGGTGCCTTGAGCGCGGATGGTTTTCCACCATTTGGCGGCGCCTGTTCCATCTGCGCCTCCCGCGATGGTTCCATTTATTTTGGCGGCAACCCCACTTTTGGTGGTATCACCGCAATGTACATCTACAGTCCAGACGGCAAGAACCTCCCAGTTCCAGATGGATATGACAAATACAGGAATCCACCGCCAGCGAAGCCTGACAAGTGGATGCCGCCGCTATATCACGCCGTCACACGCCAGAACAACGCAGTTTACGTTTTGCGTGGCACATTTGTCACCCATGAGGAGGGCAGGAGCGGCACGTATCCACTCATTCCACGCGGTGAAGGCGCAATCTCCGCCCTTTCTCTTGACGCAGTCAGCGGCACTGTGTTCGGAACAACCTGCGGAGCCAGACCGCACTTTTTCTCATACGTGTCGTCCGTTGACCTCATGCGCAGCATGACCACCTTCGGCAATGACGGCGATGTCTGCCATTCCATGGCTCAGACTGATGACGGCAAACTCTACTTCGGCACATTCAATCCGACTGCGCCTGGCGCATTGTACATGTACGATGTGCCCGAATGCCGTGCCACATACATGAATATGGCATGCTGCGACCGCGGCGAATTTACGAATTACTCTGGCAGGCCGCAGGGAAAAATGGGGGAGGTCAACGATTGCCAGCTTGATCTCTCCTCGCTTGGCACGCAGGACGGCATCTATGCCCTCACCGCCGTGGGAAATAACTTATACGGCATCACCAAGCCAGGCGGATTCTTTTTCATCTACAACACGGAGACCAAGGAACTGCGGTCTCATGATATATTCAGGCCGCTGATACAGGAGCAGAACAACCTCTCCAAAATCCTTTTCACATACGAAGGCGGCATATACTTCACCGCCCATCATGGCTACATCATTCGCTATGACATTGCCAGCGATGAATTCCAGGAGACTGGCCTTAAGATACCATGCGCGGCTGGCCGCGAATACCTGAACTGCCTTGCTGCCATTGTTCCCGCTGGCGAAGGTGTCTTCTACGGCGGAACTCATGGCGACGGATACATCTTCCGCCTGAACCTCAAGGAAAACACCCTTGTCAACCTAGGCAAGCCCTCTGGCGAATGGCAGATCCGCGCCATGACACTGGGCAGGGACGGTGTCATCTGGGGCATTACGGGACGCGACAAGGATTTGTCTCATCTCTTTGCCTACGAGCCTGAAACAGGCGACGTCTCCGACAAGGGCATCATGCGGGCGAAAATACCCAACACCTGGATCATACACCGCGCAGATGCGATGCTGACAGGCCTTGACGGCGAACTCTATATTGGAGAGCATGATGACATATCGCATCTTGTCACCTATTTCCCGCCAATAGGAAAATGAAAGAATATCCAGGAGATAAAAAAAGCTATGTCCTTGCAAAGTGCTGCCAGGACATAGCCCAAAACAAGGCAAACCATTAATTTGGGTACATAATCCAATAATTTGCGTAGTGGACGCCATTCATCCATTTAGAGGAAGTGTCGCCGACCATTTCCCCTGGTCTGCGGGTATCCACATGACCGTCCATCCATCCAAAATTGCCTGCGCCTGAATGGCGCTGGCTGGTTCTTGGATAACTTGTGGTGGTATGCGCCCAAATGTCCAGCATTTTGCCTTGGCCGACATCACCGCCGATGCCGTTGTCGTTGATATCACCGAAAAGCACCTGGCTGCTTGTGCTTTTTTCTTTCAGTCGCGATGTCTTCAAGTGGTTCTGCCCAGGAATGCGGTCTTTCTTATCTCCTCCATTGGCGAAGGGCATGCCGTATGTGTACATGTTATACTTTGAGGAATATTCCCTGGCGCTATCCTCTTTTTCAAGGGAATCTGGTGTTTGTGTCGAGGGGCAATAGAATACACCCTTTTTCAACCTGATTTGACCAGTCAAGGTTGTATTGAATTTTCCATCGGCGGCATACACATCACCCGAATAACCCAGATATGGGGCGAGTTGGTTTTTCCAGAAGGCACGGACGCCGCTTCCACGAGGATCTGATTTGACAATCCAATCTTTGTTGTCCTCGCAATAAAGCATGGAGGCTTGCGTTATCGACTTCAGGTTGTTGGCGCAGCTGATTGAACGCGCTTTTTCACGCGCCTTTGCCAAGGCGGGCATCAACATGGCCGCCAAAATCGCGATAATCGCGATTACCACCAGAAGCTCAATCAATGTGAATCTATTTGAAACCACCTTCATCTTAAACCTCTTGTTGTGGAATGTTGTTCCTGACATTTCCACTAATTATAACAAAGTCTAATTTCATTGTCAATAATGCAATCTAGCTTTTTGCTGTAATAGTTTCCATACGCCGATGGCGTCCATGTTCGCGGCCATGAGCCGCGAACTCAGGACGTTGGACTGCCAAGTGCAATTGAGGGCGCACTTTCCATGCAAAACCAATGGTGGCTGGAAGTCCACAGTTAAACTACTCAAGCTTGTCCAGTGCGTCAAGCGTCTGTGTCACGGCTATATCACCTGCGTCCTGGGCAATTACATAATTTCGGGCGAAGCAAAGCCACTCGACCTCATATCCACCCATGGCGAAGGCGGCGCGGTCCGGCATATAGCCGTAGTAGCCGTTGCCGATGCTGCAAAGCAGGGGATATTCCAGGTTGGAATATTTGCGCAGACGCAGCGAGAACATTGAGAACATCTCAAATGGGAAGGGCAGGAACGCCAGCGGTCCAAATGAAATGATAGTCTGCTTAATGATTAGTTCGGGTTCAGGAGGAAGTTTCCATGCGGCAAGATTGCTCTTTGCAACTTGGTATTTCCTGTCTGGTTCGTCAGGAATAACGGGATTTGCCGCCTCATATTCCTGGATTACCTTCTCCGCCTCTTCTTGTGACATGGACAGCGCCTGTGGAATACGCAGTTCATTATGCAGCACAGCAAATGGCAGGACAGAGCGGAAATCCTTGATGTCCTCCAGGCAGCGCAGGGCATCTGATGCCGCACGGAAGCCGACTTCTTCTGCAGCCTTTATTCCATCGCCACCACCAGCGGAATATCCATAAACTGATTTGAATTCGCTCCAGCGATTTGTGCGCGGTCCTGAATCACCGATGGCGCCGTTCACAAAGACCACGGGCACTTTATAGCGGTCACGAATGCGCTCGCGCATGATGCCACACCAGTCGCTGGAATAATCGCGATTGGCACCCATTGATGTATTATGCGCGCTGCAATGCACAAAAATGCCCAGGTCATTGCCATCTTGAATATTCTTGAAACGCACCACGGTCATATTGTCGTCATGCATCAAATATGGGTCTTCAATGAAGCCGCTGACTTTGCCGAATCTGTTTGTGCCTCGCCTGGACACGCCAGTTTTTGTTTTTGTGCTTCCAAATCCCGCGGTGCAGTCGCACATGTTGTCTTTCGCCTCATTGACAGCCGCGGCGATGATCTTGATGACATCGTATGCGTATTTGACGCCTTTTTGCTCAGGGTCGCAGGCGGAGCGTCCCGCCGTGACAGACCTGCGTGTATTGGGTGAGGAATGAGTATGTGTGCAGCAGAGAATGATGTCCTCGGCTTTGATGCCAGAGGCCTCTTCAATGCCTTTTCGCATATCCCATGCAATGCTTTCATCAAGAGTGCACCAGTCCAGGGCAATGACTGCGGCGGTTTTATTTTCATCGCCCATCACCATTACTGATGCGCAAAGGGGTGAATGGACGCCAGTTGCAATGCGCTCAGGATTCCCATATCCTGCCAAAAATAGCCCGATTTCAGGTGTAATGTCACCAATTGCAAAACCAATTTTCATACTTAATGTCTCCC
>JAFSTJ010000141.1 GCA_017450525.1 Victivallales bacterium
ACTATCCCGAAGACGGCTGTGCAGTTTTCACATTGCTGGAGGACGATTTGGCAGAAGGAAAGAACGTGGTGTGGTGCAGGGCAACAAGCATTGATGGAACGCATGAAAGCGAAGTTCATAATTTTATCCATACGCCAGTGCTGCGTAATGTGAGGATTGCGCCTGAATTGATTGCGCCATATCTGGGCACAGGGACCGAGGTCTGCTTCTCTGCGGAAATGCGCTTGGAACGGGACTGGAACGTTGCGATTGAAGGCACTGATGTGCAATGCGCGGGAAAAGGCAGAAATATTGAGGCAAAACTAGACACAACGGGCCTTGCGGACGGTGACTACATCGTGGCAGTGACCTTGCCTGGATTGGATTATACACGCAAATTCAACATCACGATTGACGCAAAGCCAGGCGAAGTGCTGGCGCACATCGAATATCCTGCTGAAGGTTGCATTGTGGATGAAGGAGTATTGCGTGTAATAGGCAGCGCCAGCGCCGAGGAGAAGGTGGTTTACGGCTTTGAATTGTTTGACGCAAATGGTATGCCTTTGGGATTGGAGAATGTGCCTTGCCAGGAGGAATGGCGCCTGCGTGTGTTCCCATTGCAAAAGGAGAGCATGCTGCAAATGCTGTGGAGAGCAGGTCCTGTGCAGGAAACTACACTTGCTGCATTTGATTTAAGCGGGTTGCCTGATGGATTGTACAGACTGTGTCTGTATGTGCAAAGTGAAGATGGCGAGTGCGTGACATCAAGCGTGTCATTTAATTTGGCGTCGCAGTTGAAAAGCGGTGTGTTCTCCTTCTCGGAGACAGATTTGACCGTGTCCCTAGGTGGAATACAACTAAAGTGGGGGCGGGAGTACAGCACGCTGAACAGCACGGAAAATGGCAAGTTAGGTTTTGCATGGAAAAGCACGACTATGATGGAGCAGCCTGTCATGGAGGAGAGCAGGATGCCGTTGGAGACAGAAGACGGCGAGGATCTTTCTGTACATTGTGGCGGCAGCCGTGACATAAGCGTGACATTGGCGGATGGCAGCAAGCGCAATTTTGTATTTTCGGTGGAGGCTGGTGGTGGTTATTCCTTCTGCTACTATGCAAGGTGGATTTCTCCAGACAACGGTGTTTCTCTGGAGCCGAATTGCTCCAACAAATTGATGAGCCTTCCAGGTATGGAGCCATATTGGGAGGCGGCGGGGCCAGCGACGCCTTATGAGATGTTCGATTTCCCCTCGTTTACCATGCGGGACAGCGATGGATTGTGCTACAGAATTGAACGTGAGGCGCTGGGCACTGCGTATGTGCCGAATGGAGACGATTTTGGGTATGTTGAGGCGTATGGTGACTTGAGGATCGCCGAGATAACATGGCCCAATGGATATAGGCTTGCTTTTGATAATGGGCAGATTGCCGTAAGCGAACCCGAAGGGGCGCTTGATGAAATGCTGCGCTTTGAGGAGAAAGAGGGCAGGGTGGCAAGCGTGATTAGCATGGAAAAGCCTTTGCGCCTGGATTATGGGTATGACGGCATGGGCAATTTGAGCAAGGTGTTTCGCCGTGTGAATGGAGGCGAACCCATTTTGCATAGGCAATATGAATACGCATTGCAAGATTTCCCACATCATATCACGGCAATAAAGGACGGCGATGGCGCTGTTCTGGCGAGAATTGAGTACGACAAGGCAGGGCGTGTATTGCGTTGCGTAAATGCGGAAGGCGTTTCATCTTCGAACACGGCGGATGTTTTTGCTGGCGAGGAGATGCAGACAGATGCGCTGGGGCGGGAAACTTATTTGCGCTTTGATGCAAAAGGCAAGGTGCTGTCCAGAACCTTGCCGAATGGGGCAATGCACAAATTCAGTTATGACGAGCATGGCAATGAGATTTCGTATGTCAGTCCTTTGGGTGAAAGTGTACATCGAAACTATGACAGCGATGGCAGGGTGATTTCCCTGAAGGAATCCGGCCGCAACGAAGTGCGCTACGAGTATAGCGGCGGTAAGTGCACCAGGATTGTAGAAGGCGATGCAGTGACCAGTTACGGCTATGACGGCAATGGCAAGTTGACAAGGGTAGTGCAGCCCAACGGCGATGTCTGTATGTATTCCTATAATGCTGATGGCTTGCTGCAGGAGAGGTCACTTAATGGCGACTTCAAGGTGTGTTACCAGTATGACAAGGCTGGCAATCCACTTTCCATGACCAGCGATATGGGTGTCAGGTCTGAGAACAGTCTTGATGAGGCTGGGCGTGTTGTGGGCAGGAGCATGTTCATGTACCATCCTGTGACAGGGGAGGAAATCAGGGCGGACAGTGTATGGGAATATGACGATGCGGGGCAGTGTATTTATGCACAGGATGCGGAAGGCAACTGGTGTCGTAAGGTGTATGATTCAAGTGGAAAATGTGCGGATTACAAGGACAACTTTGGCAATTCGGAGAGCAGCAGATACGACATGTCTGGTCGGCTTGTGGAGACGGTGCTGAATGGCAGGTTAGTGAAGCGCTATGGCTATGATGCGGCGGGGCAATGTGTGTTTAGCGCGGAACTGGCAGAATTTGAGGAACTAGGTGATGTGCTGGTTTTTCCAAGGGCATACCGCTATGCGTACGATGAGGTCGGCAACAGGGTTTCAACGGAGATTTTGTATGATGCAAAGGTGTCGGTTTCTACTACGGGCAGGGATGCCTACAAGGCTGAACTCTTGTCATTTGGAAAAAAGCAGGCAGGGGAAATGGCGGAATATGATTTGGGCGGGCGCATTAAGAGAAGAATTGCGCCCGATGGCACTACTGTGAAATACGACTATGATGAAGGGGGCAGGATAAGCAGCATTACAGATTCCTTTGGCAGAAAAAGCAGTCGTTCTTTTGATGGTAACGGCAGGCTTGCCAGCCTAAGCAATCCTGCTGGTGGCGTGAGTTTTCCCGAGTATGACGCTTACGGGGCTATTTGTGGAATCAAGTTGCCCGATGGTAGCGTGTGGCGCAATGTGAATGACCGCAACGGGCGTCCTTTGGAGCGCATAAGGCCAGATGGCACAAGTACTTTGTACCGCCGCAATGCCATGGGGCAGCTGACCTTGGTTTCAATGCCCGAGTTGAATGGCAGACGCAGCGTGTTTGCCTATTCATACGATGATGTGGGGGCAATGAATGAGATGAGGAATCCACTTGGTGGAATATGCATACGTGAGAATGACCAGCATGGTCGGCGTGTAAAGCAGAGACTTCCCGATGGCAGCGAGTGTTCATACGAATACAATAATGCTCTGCCATATCCGTCATCGTATAGTGATTTCATGGACAATAGGATTGAGTACAACTATGACGGCATGGGCGCCTTGCTGTCGAAAAATGTCTTTATCCATGGCGAGACGAAGGCAGTTAAAAACTATATGTACAGCAGAGACATGATGGGCAGGCTGCTATCTTGCTCTGTGGAAGAAAATGGAGAAAAGCGCAGTTGCGAATATGCATACGACGTGGATGGCAGACTTGCCAGGGAAATCTTGGACGGGCTTTTCATTGAGCGTGGCTATGATGCGCAGGGGCGGCTTTTAAGCCTTGCTGCGGGCGATGTACATTTTGACTACAACTATTCTAGTAAGGCGCCTGAGATGGGCATTTCTGCACGAATTGCCAATGGCAGGAGCGAAAACTACACAATCAAAATGGATGCCTTTGATATGCCGTGCGAATACCTTGCATCGTCAGGGCGTCTGCGCAAGGTGAAACGCAGCAGTTCTGGACATTTGCTGGAGATTGAGGAATTGGATGCGCATGGGCGGAATGTGTGTCGCATTGCATACGCATACGATGACTGTGGACGCAAAAACAGTTGCATTGAAACGTGGAGCGACGGCTTTGAACGAAGACGGGAATGGAGTTATGATGCCTGGTCAAGGCTGACGCGGGAAGTCTCTAGTTCCAGCGAGGGGGATTTATGCTATACAATGGAGTTTGGATATGATGAAAATGGAAACACGCTGTGGAGGAGTATTAGCGGCACCAATGGGGAAGTGCGCCAGGACTTTGCATACGATGTGAATGACAGGATGATTTCCGCCAGGACTAGTTCCAATTCTGAAACGCATGAAATGGTATTGATTTGGGATGCCAATGGGAGGTTGCTGGAAATGTTGGAGGATGGCGTGTCAAAATGCCGTTTCTTCTGGGACGCGGAAGGGCTTCTGCGCCGTGTTTACAGGGAAAATTGTGATATGGAGTACAACTACGATGCCAGATGGCTTTTATGCCGCCGTGTTAAAAGTGATGCAGAAGGAAACAGAATTGTCAAGAATATTGTGTATTCCAAGCATGAAGAGAATGGCTTTGCAGTGCTTGCGGCGCTGGATGGCGTTTGGCTTATAGAGAAAGGTGGCTTGCTTAGTGGGATTTGCAAGAAAGACAACGTCACGTATTACGGTGATGCAGCTGGCTCCATAATCGCATCCAAAGACAATGGTGGCGCATTACGGCATATTGCCTACGATGCCAGGGGGCTTGTCTTGCAGGGCGGGGACAATATGGACTTGCAGCCTGGCTTCTGCGGAGAATTATATGATGCAGCAAGTGGCCTGCTGTATTTGCGGAGTAGGTTCTATATGCCTGAATTGGGCATATTCATATCGCCTGACACAGCGGAGGGCGACCTAGAGCAGCCACAGTCACTGAACAAGTACACATATTGTTGCAACGACCCTGTCAACAACATTGATCCCCAGGGCACAAGCATGTTGGCATTGTCCTATCTTGGCATAGGTTTGTCATTGGCCTGCATTGGGTATGGCTATGCACCCTTTGTCGCAAGAAAATTGTATATGCATGCCTACTGCATTGCATGGGCGCACCAGTTGAGCATTGAAAGAAAGCAGAAAGAGCATGACAACGCGACGCGGATTGTCCATGGCGTTGGCGTGCATAAATTTGGCTATTCGGAGGAGGACATGGCGCCTTTGCTGGAGGAAAACACAGGCAACCAAGATATTTTCGAGATGCTCTGGGGTGGCTTTGCCGTTTATTTCATGCATGTGCCGAATCCTAATGAGCATTACCTGGCGTTGGCTACGCTCAAGGACGACATGCAAGTTTTTAAAAATCGTGGATATCTGAAGCGGAATTTGATTTCCCATAGTTGGGGGACTGTGTTGTGCAAGGACTATATATTGACTAGCATGGAGCCCAAGAACGTTGGCTTGTGGGCGACCATGGGGTCGCCTTTGCCACATGCGGGACGCTGGCTTGGAAACACGTTCAATTATGACGATTTTGCAGTTTCGACGGTTTATGCATACGCCGATGAATGGCTGAACTTCTATTGTCCCACTGACCCCGTGATATACCTAAGAATTTGCGGCCCTAATGCATCCGATGTGATGCCTCTGGCTTTGCCTTTGTTTTCAACTGACGGCATTGAGCAGCATTCTGTTGGTTCAGAGCATGTCTGGTCCCATTCCTGCTATTGGACCCATCCAGATGTGATTAGTCGGATATCCAGTAGCCTGCGGAAACAGAAATAAGGAGGTGATTAAACATGCATAATGAA
>JAFSTJ010000011.1 GCA_017450525.1 Victivallales bacterium
CGCAGGTTCCAGGGATCGGCCAGAAAGCCATTTATAACTGGAATCGAGGCGGCGTATTTCTGCTCCATCAGGCGGAAGAATCCAGACGGAGTGGTCAGGCTGATATTGGGATACATTCCTGTGGCATTGAGTTTGCGCACTAGTTGGGCCAGTTCAGGGGCGGGACCTCGGTTGTCACCGCCATATTGCATCAGTATTTCAGAATACGGGTATTTTTCCTTTTGCAATCTGTCCTTGAAAATGTCAAACACTTCTTTGCCTGAAAGTTTGTGTTCGCAATTGTCCTCTGGCATGGAAAAATCAATGCCCAGGTCATGGATTCCCAAAAGTTCAGGATAATTTCGGTATCCAAGGAAGATGCTTGCCATGCCATAGACCGCATAAGGGTGCTTTGCGTTGCAAGAAACTTCATTGCGGTCGTTGCCCAGGTTCCACACGAGAATTCTGCCACCTGACTTGCATTGCAGATAAAACAGATGTGGCAGATTCGCCCAGGGCAGCTCTGTCTGAAATGCGCCGCATCCCGCAATCAGGTAACGTATTCCAGCATTGTTCAGGAGAGTGGGAGTCTCGCTTGCCAAACCGCCAATGTCATCAAGAATGGCAGTTTGTACTGGAAAACCATATTTTTTGCCAAGGTTTACGGTGCGGATGCAATTTTCCTGAAGTTCTGCAAAGGAGGCCACCTCGGTCAACAACTGCTTGTCGAATGCGCCGACTTCAAATTGCCCACTTCGAAGCAGTTTTAGTAATCTTTCCACCTGCTCCTGCGGGCGGAAATCAAGATAGTTGCAAAGGAGTGCGCCGCTTTCTATGGTCCAGCAGTAATCATGGTCAGCCTCGCCGAGGCGGACGGCTTCGTCAAGATGGAGCAGTTGCTGCTGAACCACCTCATCAGGCAAATCAGTGAAGCCGATGTCATAGTGTGTATGATGTATCAGAAAGATTTTTTCCAACATGTGGGAAACTCCTCAAAGCCATTTGTGTTGTTTGAGAATATCAGGTTGCATCTTTGCGACTTTTTCCATGAAATCCCATATTCTGCTGCGATGAATGTCCGCCGCATAGCGATTTTTGTTTGTTTTCCAGACTGACATGTCAGCCTTCTCGTCACTTAGTTCGTTTATAAGTTCGGACTGGATGTCAGCACAGAGTTTTTTGCTTTCAAATGCCAATGGAGACTTCTTCTCAATTAGGAGGCGATTTACTTTTTTCAGAAGGAGCAGGTACTCATAGTCGCAACGTCCTTCCCAAATGGCCTCGTTCTGACGGCTTGAAAATATCTCATTGCCTTTGAAATACCATGTGGAGAAATAACGCCCTGTGTAATCGTATTCAAAGACGTTGCGTGGAGCAGTTGCAAGATTCCAGAAGCTGGAGCCAACATAGTTGTCGAAAAGGAATCCTAGGCGGAAAGTTCCACCGTAGTAGATATAGGGGTCACGTTCACGTGCTCGGTTGGCGCAGGAATATAGCCCCATGCGCACATTGGGAGAACGAACTGAATTTACAGCCATCAGATGCAATATGTATTTTTTGCTGCAGGCGTTGTTGCAAGGCTGGAGCATATCTATTTCAGGATAGCCGTACAGTTCATTTGGGGCAAAAAATGGATTGCCATAACTGGAAAGCCTTTTGCCAGAAGGCGATTTTGCCATGGTAAGGGCCTCGCACCAGGCGGCAAGTGTGTTTTTTTGCTCTGGAGTGGAGGCCTCGTCAATGAAGTGCACCATGAACTTGTCCAAGTCCATTTTCAGGTCTTTTTCAATATGCGCGGCAATGGCGTTAAGGTAGTTGACCATCCGTGCCGTGAAACGCTTCTTGTCTTGAAGTGGCTCGAAACCGACATTGAGGCGGGACTTTAGATTTCCGCCACCAAAAAGGGCGTAGCGTTTGAAGCCTGGCATTGAACTCAGCCAGCGGTCAAAGGCGCTGAAGTCTAGTGGCTTGGACAATTGGTCCTTTTCATTGAACATTTCGGGGAATGCCTTTGGCAATGCGGCCTCGTGTCCCCAGGAGACATTCATTTGGTATTCGCGGATAAGTTGCATTGCCGCATCTATGTTGCTTTTATCCACAGATTGTGCATGGCAGCCAAGTGTGTTGAGATAATCCCATGTGCCGTATTCAGTTGAGAGTTCTGCTGGAAATTTCAATTTTCCGACAATGAGATTAAAATCCTTTCTGAAATTATAGTTGCCTACGCTAATGGTGTATTTCCCTGGTTTTGCTTCTGCTGGAACTGCAACTTTAAGGAAAAACTGGATGCTTTCGCCTGGGAGCAATTCCACTCGATATTCGCCATTGTCAGGCGTCTGCTTTTCCAGACGATTGGAGTTAAAGAAGAAATTGGCGTCATCAGAGGAAAATGCCCGCAGTAGTGTAACAGGAAATGGAGAACTGATTTTGAAGCAAAAGTCCTGTTTGCTGGCATCCGCATTTGTCAGATTAAGTGGCATGTTGCGTATTTCGCCAGATGAGAGTTTGATTTCGCGGCAGTTTGCATCATCCTGCGGATAACTGAAGGAATTGAAAAGATCCCAGCGTCCCGAACTCCATGCAACTATGCCATTCAATCGCGCGTCTGCCATGATTTTCTGGTTGGCCGCCGCCAGTTCCTGCTGTGCAAGGTTCACAGGAAAGTCTGTGTCCTTTTTCGTTACGGTCATGTATTTGTTGTATGATTTGCGCAATTCTGACTTAAGGGGGGCAATTGAGTAATTTACCCCTGCTAGTTTTGCATTGGCCTGTATTTGCTCCGCATCGCTGTCAAGACGCCTCTCCAAATTCATGAATTTGATGTATTCGGCTGTGCTTCCCTTGAAGCCGCCGCCCATGAAAAGAACAGGGGCATTGTTTTTGCCTTCTATGACCTCTATTTCATCTGTGAAGAAATACGTGGAATCTTTCTCTGGAAAGGCTATGAGTTTTATGTAGCG
The DNA here is from genome assembly GCA_017450525.1 of Victivallales bacterium. Lineage (GTDB taxonomy): Bacteria > Verrucomicrobiota > Lentisphaeria > Oligosphaerales > Oligosphaeraceae > RGIG3456. The sequence goes on from JAFSTJ010000011.1 coordinate 2,940, forward strand.
CGCCTTGAAATTGACGTGCTTCTTGCTTTCCAAAAAGGCTCTGTAGCGTCCCTTTTCATAAGGCGGAATGCTTGCCTTGTTGTCCGATATGATGTCGCATATCAATTTATACTCGTCTGGCTTGTGTCCAGCAAGGAACAGAAGTCTTTCTGGAAAATGGACGCTGCCGTGCCCTTGCGCCAGGTGAATGCGGACCTTGTCAATTGAACTGGGCGCACCCAAATCAAGGATGATTGAGACGTATGCCTGCCCTTGCCAGCCAACCGTTTCCTTGTAGAACCAGATGTCATCATTGCGGAATTTGCCGTCTGTCAGATCAAACTCATCATTTGCATCGCATGTCAGGCGATAAAGGGGCTTCTGTTCGAAGATGAATATCTTGCCCAAGGCCAGATTCACAGGAGCAGAGAATAGAGAGGATGCTAGAACAAGTGATGCAAGTAGTATGAAGTATTTCATTATATGGAACCTTGTTTGTGATTATTCTATTTCTTCAAGTCTGCGGAATGCATCGCAGAGCTTGCGTATCGGAATGCATTTGTCAAGAGGCGTCACCTCGCTCTGAATGCATTTCAGCCGTGGTGCTTTGCGCAGCAGTTTGATGACCTTTTCCCAGTCTGTATTGCCATCGCCTACGTTGATGTGAGTATCATACTGCCCGTCATTGTCATGCAGATGGCAATTGACGATGTGCGGCAGCATTTTCTCCTGCACATGAGCATCATATTCAGCGGGCGTATGCGTGAGGACATAACTGTCAAAAACGCTGTTGCGTTCGAAATGCCTGCCTTTATCCACATTGTTGGCGTGACCTGCGTCAAAGCAGAACCCCAATGCCTCGCTTGGAAACTTTTCCTTTATGAAAAGCAGCACCTCTGGTGTGTTGAGGCGGCACCAGATGTTCTCAATGCAGATTGTGACCTTGCGTTTCTCCGCCACAGGGAGCAAATCCTCCAGCGCGTCACATATTAACGCAATCTGCTTATCCAGAGGAATCTGCGGGCGGTAGTATTCGTTTCCAACATGAATGGCAATGGTGTTCACTCCCATGTCAGCGGCGATATTGATGTGCAGTTTGTGACGCAGGAGCATTTGGCGGCGGTAGTTCTCCTCCGGCACGTTCAAGTCCATGAACTGACCAAACGGAGCGTGTGAGTCCACAAAACTTAACCCTGCGTCATCCATCTCCTTTTCAAGTTTGTCCATCATGCCCACATCCTTGAGGACAAGATTTATCAAATCATGAGTCAAAACAAGATGCTCTGCGCCGTTGGCCGCAAATTCTGCCATGATGTAACGGCGCATCTTTTCATCCAATGCACCGAAATTGTAGAAAAATGACAATGGAACGTGAAACATTTTTGAATCCCAAAATCAGTCAACTCGCCAAGGACCGTTCATCTCATATTTGCGATCTTGAAGTATTTGCGTGCTACTATTGTATGATTCTGCATGACCATCGCCGAATGCTATGTTTGCTGGACCGTTGTGCCTCTCAAAATTCACCTGGTTGGGTGTGTAGGCGCTGAGGCGTCCTGCGTTATTTGCAAAGACATCGGCAAAAACAAAGAAGCCAGATGGCTGCGCAGGCGTGGTCCACTTCAGCAGTCTTCTGTTTCCCGCTATGCCGTCCACAGTTTTGTTCTGGTGGATTGTGGTGTAGCCGTAGTGTGCGCCCACGAAGGAGTGGTATGTGCTTTTGTCAAAACGGCATCCCTGCCCAGGATACGCTGGATCAAGTTCCTTGACTGCGGATGGACAGGCGAAGGCTCCCTTGACTGGAGTGTTTGTGTACTGGACACTTGTGGCGTCACCTGGCATATAGCCGTATGTGACCATTGTTTTGGGCCAGTAGAATTGAGCCCCATGGTGGGTTTCATTGGGGATGTAATAGTCCTCATAGTCCATCGAATAGCTCATTTCGGCACTGATGATCTGCTTAAGATTGCTGATGCAGTTGACGGCGCGTCCCCGCTCCTTGGCCTTGCTTAGCGCAGGCAAGAGCATTGCCGCCAGCACGGCTATGATGGCAATCACGACAAGCAATTCAATGAGCGTGAAGACATTACGTTTCTTTGATGGGTGGTTTGTCATAAAACTTTCTCCTGGTTGAATTTTTGCCTTCAAGGACACTCCATTTTCCTGAGTGACTTACGGTACAGCATTCTTTTCCGTTCAACCTCGAAGAAAGTATCTTTATTGCCTCATCTCCCATGTCGGGAGCAAACTTGTATGCGGTGAATTCCTTCAATTCCCCATGGTTTTCAGGTGGGGTCTCTATTACAAACAGCCTTTTGCCGTCAAGTTCGCCATGTTTCAGCAGAATCCGCTTGAACTGCAATGCAAGGCTGTTGTCAGGGCAGACGTATGCTCCAGCGCGTGGAATCCTGATGTCCATCTCATTCCTGTCCTTCTCTGGCAAGGTGAGTATTTCAAAATGTCTTCCATTGTTCCAGACGGACAGGAAGCCGTTTCTGCGGTCAACATCCGAAATGACGTCATGCTTTGTCCTTGTCTCAATCCAGCAGCAGGAATTGATTTTACGGCGCTTTAGTGAAATGGCTATGGCAGCGCCGCATTCGAAATTGGGGTAGGTGACCGCGTCATGGTCAAATCCCTCATAGTGCCTGTCCAGAAATATAAGTGGATAATATCGTGGACGCATGCGTATTATTTTTTTCGCCTGCTCATTGTCAAGGATGGACCATACTATGCAGCCAGATATGGAAAAATCATTCAGTATCTCCTGCAGAATGGACAATTGCTTTTCCGAACTGTTGTCAGAGGAGAAAAAGCACATCGTGCAATTCAACTGCTCCAGCCCCTGATGAAGTTTGAGAAACAGGCTTTGCTGAAATGTCTCCTCCGATGCATAGTCAAACACCACGGCAATCTTCTTGCGCGCCTTGTTTGCCTCTGGGAGCATTTTCGTTTCGGGAACAGAAGTTCCAGTTGCGCGGCGGCGGTCAAGTATATTGCGCCTGCGCAGTTCATTCAAGGCCTTGGCTAGTGTGATGTGGCTGATGCCCAGTTCAATGGCGAGTTTCTTGTCAGGCGGGAATTTTGTTCCTGGCGGAAGCACGCCAGTTTCTATCATTTCATTCAAAGTCAGTATGACCGTCTCATATATTGGGCGGTTGAAGCATTGCAGCGCATCTTTGACTTTTTGAAACGGGAATTCCATTGTATCTAATTTCTTATATACCATTGTTTACTTTATGTGCCGTAATATATAATCGATGATTTTGATTTTCAAATAAATAATAACAAATTTCTTATATACCATTATTTACTTTGTGTAATCGGGCAATCCACCATGAAACTAATGGGACTAATGGGACTAATGGGACTAATGGGACTTATGGGACTAATGGGACTAATGGGACTTATGGGACTTATGGGACTTATGGGATGTAATTTCCCATTAGTCCCATAAGTCCCA
>JAFSTJ010000142.1 GCA_017450525.1 Victivallales bacterium
CATTTGCAAGAGGCTGATTGTCAAGGCGGTTGAGAAGATACCTGGCCTGGACAATTCAATAGGCCAGATTCTCGGTAATCTCGCCAAGACGCTGGTTTGGGTGGTGGCATTGCTCATGATACTGGACCTGCTTGGCGTGAACACGGCTAGCATCCTGACAGTCCTCGGCGCCGCTGGTCTGGCAGTCGGTTTGGCCATGAAGGATTCTCTCAGCAATATATCCGCAGGACTCATGCTGCTTTTCCTGCGCCCATACAAGAGCGGCGACTTCATTGATTGCGGCACTGTCACTGGCACAATCACCGAAATCGGTCTATTCACAACTACATTAAAGACCCCAGACGGCATCTTCATCTCCGCTCCAAACAGCGCCATCTTCGGGCATCCAATCAAGAACTTCTCTAGGAATCCAGTCCGCAGGGCAGACATCAATGTTGGCATTGCCTACGGGGATTCCATTCCAAAGGCACTTGAGGTACTCAATGCGCTGTTGCAGAGCAATGAGTTTGTGCTGAAGGATCCTGCACCACAGGTGGTTGTCGCTGATCTTGGTGAAAGTTCAGTTAACCTGACTTTGCGTTTCTGGGCTACAACCGAAAACTACTGGAAGGCATTCTTTGGTATCAAGGAAGGTTTGAAGGGCGCCATCGAAGGTGCTGGCCTCAACATCCCATTCCCACAGAGAGTCGTTACACTGATTAACAAATAATACCACTTGTTATTGGACAGTGGACTGTGGACTGTGGACTGTGAGGACGTTGGGTGTCCGCAGCGAAAGCTGCGGATAGGGCTATGCCCGCCAAACGCGGGGCTTTTTGCCCCGTGTACCCAACGTCCTCACTGTTCACTGTCCACAGTCCACTTTTAATTGCATAGATGGCAAAAATCAAGGGTGAAGGTTTATGTTCGATAAACTTACTGAAAAACTGGAATCATTTCTGGATATGGGTATTCCAGGCTATGACTGCATTGTAAAGCATCATGGCGAAACCGTATATCGCCGCTGGAATGGCTGCTCCGACAAGGAAACTGGCCGCAAAATGACTGGCGATGAGGTGTATTACGTATATTCCTGCTCAAAAATCATAACCTGCACCGCCGCAATGCAGTTGTATGAGAAAGGACTTTTTTCTCTGGACGAGCCATTGTGGCATTATCTTCCAGAGGCTAAATTCATGGCTGTAAAGTCAGATGGCGGCATTGTCCCTGCAAAGAACACTATTAAGATAGCCAATCTCTTCTCCATGACCGCTGGATTGAACTATGACAGAACTTCCAAAGGCATCAAGGACGTGGCAGCCGCCACCAATGGCAGATGCCCTACACGCGAGATTGTACGCGGCATTTTGAGCGAACCACTGGACTACGAACCAGGCATGAAATGGCAGTACAGCCTGGCACACGATGTGCTTGCCGCACTGGTGGAGGTCATATCGGGACAACTGTTCAATGACTATGTTACAAAGAACATATTCGAACCCCTGGGCATGAAGAATACCACATACATCCTGACACCTGAATTGCAGAAGCGCATTGCTACTTTGTATTGGTACTACCCCGAAACCAAGAGCTTTGAGGTGTATCCCAATAACTTCTATATCCTAGGCTCTGAATACGCCAGCGGCGGGGCAGGGTGCATAAGCACCGTTGAGGATATGTCACTCTTCCTGGAAGCAATGAGAAAAGGCGATTCCATCCTCAAAAAGGAAACAATCGCCCTTATGGCGACAGACCGACTGGATGAAACAACCAGAGCATATTTCTGGCGACCAAATTACGGCTATGGCCTTGGTGTGCGCTGCCCAAACAAATCACTCAGCGATGTCACCGACTTCGGATGGGGCGGAGCCGCAGGCGCCTGGCTGGCCATAGACTGCGTAAATGACTACACAGCCTACTACGCCCAGCACGTCTTGAACTCCCCCAATGCCGCAATGCGCAACGACCTGCCCCCACTAATCAACGCAGGCCTTATATAATTTTTTTTCTTTCTTGGGGAGGGGGAAGGGCCATGGGCCCTTCCCCCTCCCCAAACCCCACCTCTATCCCTTACTGCGC
>JAFSTJ010000143.1 GCA_017450525.1 Victivallales bacterium
CTTGAGGAGAAGGTGGATGTGCTGTCTGTGGTTGGTGCTCCTGCCAGTGGCAAATCTTACTATATCACTGCCCTGACAAGTATGTTGAAGACGAATTTGCCTGACTACTTTGACTATACGTTTACCGATGCCGACGTGAGCATGAACTACACCTTGAACCACTATGAGGATTTGTTGTTCCATAATGTCTCGAATTCAAAGGTGGCCTTGCCCAAGACAGAACTGGAAGGCGCAAATTTTTCCTCTCGCGTGATTTTGAATGGTTTCACAGTAAATCTTCCATTGCCTTACATATTCACCATGCGGAAGGTTCATGGCAATGGTTCAACCCAGAATGAAAAAGGCTTCATGCACAATGTCGTGATGTATGACAATGCAGGAGAGCATTTTGAGGCAGGACGGGAAAGCGTGACCAACCTGGCGACCATGCACTTGATAAATTCATCCTTGATAATGTTTTTGTTTGACCCATTCAAGGACAGCAGGGCAATAAAGTCATGTGATGAAAATGACCCGCAGGCCAACGTGGCCATGCGGAGCATCAACCAGGTTCAAATCCTTAGAGAAATGATAAACCGCATCAAGAAATTCAGGGGTATGGCTTCATACGAGAAGTCAGACAAGTTGCTGACTGTTCTTGTCCCGAAATATGATGCATGGTCCGCCACATTTCCATTCAATTTGAGGGAGTTGTCGTTTGTCAGCTTTGACGACAAGGAATTTCGCAATTATCTGGATTTGGGAATTTTGAAGCTGGTATCCTACAGTACCAGGCAATGGTTGCTGGAAAGGGTGCCAGAAGTTGTGACTGACTGCGAGAGTTTTTTTGAGACAGTGTATTTTCTGCCTGTGTCAGCTCTTGGCACAAGTCCCTCGTATGACAAGGTGACTGACATGATAGGCATAAATCCAGAGGAAATCAATCCTATATGGTGCGATGTGCCAATATACCTGTATCTCTGGAAGTGCGGGCTAGTGCCGGCAATTAAATCTGAATTCATGAATGAGATCATAGATGTCCAGGGTAGCTTCAAGGACGACATTTTCCTGTTCATTGATCCACAGACCAGGCGTCCGAAAGCAGTTCCATCCTTATACTGGGGGGCATGCGTATATGACAAGAGCTTCGGCAGTTATATTCGCTTCCCTGAGAAGCCTGTCGAACTTCTGCAAGAGGAAAAGAAATCCACCAAGAGCGGGACGGATTCATTCTGGGATTAGCTGGTTAACAAGGAGAGTATGACTATGGCGTTAGAATTGGTATATACATCAGTCCCTGCGGGGCTTCTGCCGGGACGCACAGGTTTCAGTACCGTAGCCATGACCAAAGGCTTGAGTCCCCTGATGGTCAATATGCTTGAGGGGATGGTCGCCTATACCCCAATATTCGAGCATTACGATGCCAAGGCCTCATTCAATCCACCCTCCATTTTCCACAGCAGAATTTCTGCAGGGCGTGAGCATTATGATTTGCTTGCACGTGTTTCTGCCTGCGGTTTGGACTACACCAAGCGTTCCAATAAAATCGGCCATTTCATTCTCCTGTCCGACGCGGAGAAAGCGCCCGGCGGGCCTGGCAGCATATTGGCGGACCCGCAGTTGTTTATAACTGAATGGCAGGGAAATCCCAGATATTATCCAGCACCCCGCACATTGAGCGTCTATGCTTCTTCAAATGCCCGTGCGAATGCATGGGAGCGCGTAACTGGCGATGCAGGATGGGCTGCCTGGCTTGCAGATTCCTATATGTCAAGACCTAACTTGCCGTGTTTTGTGCTCTATGATCCATTGCAGCATTCCAATATACTGGAGCTTGTAAATGAGGCCTTGTTGCTTCTTCCAAAGGAAAAGCGCTGGGATGTGACATGGAATACATATCTAACTTCTTTGCCTGCTGGAGCGCAGTGCAATTGGCGTTTCAGCGTGCCAAAGCCAGAGATACTTAATGCCATTGGCTGCAATCCCAATGCCAATGTCCTGGATTTGCGGCGGCCACTTGGTTCGGCGGGCAACAGCAAGCTGGCCGATTGCGCCAGAAATGGCAGCGATCCCTATCCTGAAAAGAAGACAATTTCGATTCCTAAAGTTACTACAGGGCAAGCAAAGGCAGGCGCCAACAACAATGGAATGTCCTTGGGTGCGCTTTTGAATAAGAGGCAAGAGGAGGAGGCAGCCGCAGCAGCCGCAGCAGAAGCTGCAGCCGCAGCTGCCCAAAGAACACCTTTGCGGTTGAAGAACAATGGATGGGGAAGTCAGCCTGCTGCTGGATGCACACAGCCCTCTGGATATACAGCGCAAACAGAATATCAGGCTTCAGTGGATTCACGTATGCAAGGCAGAATTAATGACGAGGTGGTTGCAAGGCCAAGGAGCAATAAACTTGTTTTAGTGCTAGTATTTTTTATCATAGTTTTACTATTGGTGGTTGCTGTTCTTCTGTATATGAATCTTCAAAAGAAACAAGCAACACCTCAAATGCCACCTGTCATCAATAATGCGGGGCAAAGTGGACAGCCTGACCAGGGTAAGAAGGATACGCCTGCAGTAACGCAGCAAAAGAAGGAAGAGTCAAAAGGCATGTCTCAGCCAAAAACTCCAAAAACGGGAAGCCAGGAAGGCAATAAGCAATCTGAGATTCCACCACCACCAGCTAATGGAGAGTCTGAAGAAGGTGATAAGAAGAAGGAGAAAAGCATGTATGATGATGACAAGGAACCTGGCGGAGTTCCAAAAACATCATCTGAATCTAATAATAAAGGAGGAGAGGCAACTGCCAATAATCCTAATCCAGTGGTTCCTATGGGCGTTGTCAAGGAAACAGAGAAGAGTGCCACAGGCGGTGAAAAAAAAGAATTTCAGGCAAATACAAAACAGAATACAGGCTTGAATGATTCTACTAAATTGCAAGACGCAGGCAGTGACTCAAAAACAGAACTTGTAAGTAGTAACAGTGGGGAAAATCCCGAGACTGTGGGTAATGGTGAGGCTACTAAAAAGGAGGAAAAGGGATCTAAAAAGGAGGAAAAGGGATCTAAAAAG
>JAFSTJ010000144.1 GCA_017450525.1 Victivallales bacterium
AATGGTAGAGGAAGAAGTCGTGCAGGTCGTAGTTGCCGATAATGTCCTCCGTATTCTGGATGCCAGGAAGCAGTTCGGGCGAGACTGGCGTGTCCAAAATATCGTTGACTATCTTTGTCAACTTTCGGCTTGCGCCAGGAATGCCCTGTCTTAGAATGGCACGGATAAGCGTCTTGGGAACGCTGCCGTTAAGTGCGTAGTTGGAAATGTGGTCGCCATTGAAGGTGCACCATCCCAGGGCGGTTTCCGACAGGTCGCCTGTGCCCAGGACTATGCCGTTGACTTCGTTTGCGATGTCCATGAGTATTTGGGTGCGCTCGCGTGCCTGGGCATTTTCATATACCACGTTGTGGTTGTCCTCGCTGTGGTCAATGTCCTTGAAATGCTGGAGTACAGCCTCTTTGATGCTGACTTCCCAGAGTTCCGCGCCCAGCTCCTTTGCCAGTGAGCCTGCATTGTTCTTGGTACGGCTGGATGTGCCCATGCCTGGCATGGTCACCGCCAGGACGAAGTCAGGCTTCTCGCCCAGCATTTTCGCGCAATGGGCGGCGGCAATAAGCGCAAGTGTTGAATCCAGGCCGCCCGATATGCCTATCACCAGGCGTTTTGCGTTGATTGCCTTGACGCGCCTGGCCAGGGCGGCTGCCTGTATGTCCAGAACTTCCTTTAGTGTGCATGGCTCGTCATTCCAGCCAGCGAAGGAGAATGGCTGCTGCTTCAGTGCCAGACCGCTTATATCCGCAGTGCACTTTAGCGGTGCGATTTGTATCTGCTGTGCCTGGCATACGTAGCCGAAGTTGGAGGCCCTGCGCTGATAGTCCAGCCATGCGGGAACAAAGTCCATCTGCATGAATTGCGGGCCGTATGCGGGAGCCAGTTCTTGGTAGGAATTGTCCCAAGCCGTTGCTGCGCGTCCAGCATATAGTACATCCGAAACAGTTTCGCCGTATCCTGTGGATACCACTGCGACTGCGGCTTTCAGGCGCTGGGATGCGGCTTTGATTGTGAGTTCCAGCTTGCTTCCGCAGCCAGGCAGTTCCTGTATTGCTGCGGGGCACAGGAACAACTGTGTTCCAGCCAGGGCAAGTGCGTCTGCTGAAGAAGCGGCGGACTGCATATCATCGTAGTCCACTACCGAGAAGCGTACATTGCCGTCGTTGAATTGCAGTTTGGTGCCTATTGGTATATCCTGCCCGTTTATGTTTACGGAAGTGCATGGCAAATGGCTGCCTGGGGCAAATTGGTTGGGTGCTGCGTTGGAGACGGAAATGCCTAGTATGGCGCCGTTCTGAATTATGGCGTTGGCGTTGTATAAGCCATTGGCGATTGCCAGGGGAAGGCCAACAACCAGTACTGGCCCACCTTTCTTTGTGACCTGCAACAACGTGGCGAGTGCCTCCAGTGTTGCATCAAGCAGCATTGGCTGGCGGAAAAGGTCTCCGCAGCTGCATCCCGTCAATGCCAATCTGGGCAAAAGCAGGATGGCAGAGCCATTTTTCTTTGCCTTGTCATAGCACGCCAGTATTTCCCTGGCATTTTCATTTGGCTGCGCAACATGTACTTCTGGCGCGGCCAGGCTGATTTTGTATATGCCCTTCATTTTCAATGCCTTACATCATTCTCTGTATTGAATCAACATAATATACAGGAAATGTGCGCAAATGAAAGCCGTACACATTAACGCGGAGGCACTGGTTGGTATATAAACGCAGAGACGCAGAGGCGCAGAGTTTTTTATAAAAAAAAGGAAAGAACAAAAATCTCTGCGCCTCTGCGCCTTTGCGTTGAAAAGCGTCTTTGCGTTAGAAGCCCTGGGCCTGCATGGCCTCGGCAACTTTGGTGAAGCCGGCAATGTTGGCGCCCACCACGTAGTTGCCCTTGAAGCCGTATTCCTCTGCCGCTTCGTAGGCATTGTCGTGGATTGCCTTCATGATTTCGCGCAGTTTTTCGTCAACCACCTTGGCCGACCAGAGCAGGCGTTCCGAGTTCTGGGACATTTCCAGACCTGACGTGGCCACGCCGCCAGCGTTGGCTGCCTTGCCTGGCGCGTAGAGAATGCCAGCCTTAAGGAAGCAATCCACTGCCTCTGGCGTCGAGGGCATGTTTGCACCTTCCACCACCAGATTGCATCCGTGGTTGATGAGGTACTCTGCATCGCCGCCATCCAGTTCGTTCTGCCTGGAGCAGGGGAACGCGCAGTCAATCTTTTCGGGTATCTGCCATGGACGTGCATTGGGAATGAACTTGGCACCAGGAATCTTCTGGTAGATTTCGCTGATTTCGCCACGGGCGATTTCCTTGTGCTGCATGATGAAGCGAACATCGTTTTCAGTCAAGCCCTTTTCGACGTAGATGACGCCTGAACGATCGGAGAGCGAAACTACCTTTGCTCCCAGGCTGAGCAGTTTCAGCGCCGCGTATGAGGCAACATTGCCAGCGCCTGAAATGGCACAGCTTTTGCCCTCGATAGTTTCCTTCTTGACGGCCAGCATGTTTTCTGCAAAATAGACTGCGCCGTATCCTGTTGCCTCAGGCCTTATGAGGGAGCCGCCGAAGGAGAGTGCCTTGCCAGTGAGGACGCCGCTCCACTCGTTGTTGATGCGGCGGTACTGCCCGAAGAGGTAGCCGATTTCCCTGCCACCCACGTTCATATCGCCTGCGGGCACGTCTGTATTGGGTCCCACATGCCTTTGCAGTTCCAGCATGAAACTCTGGCAGAAGCGCATGACTTCCAGGTCGCTGCAGCGGAGGCCTGGCGTGTGTGGGCTTTGCTTTGGATTGAAGTCTGAGCCGCCCTTTGCGCCGCCCAGTGGCAGCGTGGTGAGGGAGTTCTTGAAGACTTGTTCGAATGCCAGGAATTTCAGCACGCTGATATTGACAGTTGGGTCGAAGCGCAGACCGCC
>JAFSTJ010000145.1 GCA_017450525.1 Victivallales bacterium
GGGGAAAGGGCCAACGGCCCTTTCCCCTCCCCACGTTTTAGAAGCAACTGAAGCAGAATTCGCGTTCAGTTGCGTTGATGGTGGCGAGTGCCAGGAATTCGTGTCCTTTTTGGTCGCCCCAGGAATATGAGACGATGGTTTTGTCCTGGTATGTGCACATATCCATGTCGGAGGCGTTGATGTTGACTGCCTTGGCGATGGTGTCCAGTTGCTGTTGGGTAAAGTTGGCTTTGGGGTGGATGAGCCTGTCGTCCTCGTCAAATGGGAGGATTGGGTTTTGCGGACTTGGTTCCCAGTTCTGCAGGTCCTGTGAGCGGAAGATGCAGGTATTGAAGCCATTTGTGTAGTCACCTAGCAGGCAGATATAGAAGTACCATCCATCGTAGTAGCGGAGAACTGGCGCACCCTTTTTGCAGCAGCCAGGGATGATATTCCATTGTTTGAAGTCGCTGGTCTCTGCAAAGATCATGTAGTTTTCCAGTGCGTCAGCCACATCGCCTACTTCCAGCGCATTGACGAATTTGCCGTTCGCCGCCTTGCACAAGGACGAATTGTAGCATCTCTTGGATGCGTTTTCGTAGATTGGTCGTGGTTCGCTCCAGTGTTCCATGTCATCGGATTCCAGTGCATAGAATCCAGTGCCACCCCAGTAGTCGGTCACAGTCACCACAATGTGGTCGTTTTCAGCAAAGGCGTTGCCAAAGCAGTATCCAATGCCGAATGGCTTGGAGAAAGACTGGCAGTCCTCCAGGTTTCTGAAACGGCAATATGCCTTGCCCAGCGCATTGGCATGGTAGCTATGTGATGGCCCATGCACATCCTTGTGGCGCACGTACTCCTTCAGCCAGGGCTTGCCCTTGAAAATGATGGGATTGCTCTCCACTATGTCAAGGTCAATTGTGCCTTGCTTTTCAATCTTGTACATAGTCGTATTACAGGTTGTCCTTAAGCCACTTGAGACTGATGCGGGCGCTTTCCATTGGCGTGAGTTCAGTTAGATCCTGCTCGTAGATGAGCCATTGGCAGGCTGTCTTCTTTGCGGCTGCGATGGAGCCTTTCAGGTCGATTACGCCATTTCCCAGTTCGGTAAGTGTGTTGTATTCGCTTGGGATTTTAATGTCCTTCAGATGCACCTGCTTTATTGCAGAGGCATGGTCCTGGAGGAATTGTATCGGGCTGTGACCGCCGCGTGTTACCCAGCATACGTCTGGCTCAAGCAGGAGAGTTGGCTCGTCAATCTCGCGTATCATGTATTCCATTGCGAATTCACCGTTGATTTTGCAGAGGAATTCATCCCAGTGGTTGTGGTATGAGAAGTCGCAGCCATTGGCATTTGCGTTTTTGACTGCTGTCTTTATCATTTGTGATTTTTCAGCATGAAGTTCCGTGAAGTTGCACATCATGCTGAATGTCAATGCAGGGGATTTTAGAACGCGTGCATATTCATAGCAGATGTTCTCTGGCTCCTGAAGAGTGGCTGCGGGGAACATGGTGCCAGCGCATTCCAGTTTGATTTCTGCCAGAAAATCCGCCAGTTCCTGTGGCTGCATGTTTCCATAGTCGCCTGCGAATTCCACGCCGTCTATGCCAAGTTTCGCGATTTCACGGAGTGTGCCCTGGAAATCTGCCTTGAGTTCCTTGCGGAAGTTGTAGAGTTGCAATCCAATTTTCATCTTTTGTCTTTCTCCAAAAATTATCAATGTATGCCCGTAGTTCCTCTTAAGAAAAAACACTGCTGTAATTTACCTGCAAAACATCTTAATGCA
>JAFSTJ010000146.1 GCA_017450525.1 Victivallales bacterium
CATAATATACAACAAGGTAAGTCGATTTCAAATAATAAAATGCGATTTACTCACGTTTTTTTGTTTGGAATGGGATTCGATTGTCAAAGAGCCAAAATTCGCCAAACTCGAGGGGCCCCAACGGGGCCCAATTTGAATAACCCCAGGCGGAGCGTAGCGACGCCTGGGGACGTGCCCCTCTAAAGTTCACGACCCCAGCGGGGCCGAACTGCCAAATACCTACCCTCTTGGGGAACTACGATGGTAATAGCGACGGCGAGGTATGCTAAAGCCATCGCTAATATGGACCATCGCAATGCGCACATTTAGCGCAGTTTTCCAATATTAACTAATATATGGAGGTTGTTTTCAAGAAGTTGCAAAGTGCCTGGGATAGGCGGTAGAAGCCCATGTCCGTGAGGTGCACGCCGTCCACGGTGCATTCGCAGAAATCCTCGCCCAGTGAGTTGTTCAGTGCATCGAAATATGCGAAATGGGCATCGCCCGCCTTGATGCGTTTGCATGCCTCAAGTCTCATGATTTCGTTCTTCGCCCTTATTCCTCCACCGCCGTATTCGGGATAGAAGCATCTGCCTGGTGTGGGGCCCATGAGGAGGATTGGCGTTTCTGGGTGCTTCTTCCTAATGATGTCCAGCAGATTTGGCAGCGTGGCGGCCAGTGCCTGGTCATCCACATTCCAGGTGTAGTCGATGATGTACATCCCAGGATCCTTCACATCGGCCAGCATTTCCGCCAGTTCGGGTTCGCCCTTGCCATTGCCAGAGAAGCCCAGGTTGATGACCTGCCTGTCCATCCAGCGTGAAACGATGTTGGATGAGCACATGCCTGGCCGTGAAGCGCAACCGCCTTGCTGAATGGAAGTGCCGTACCACACGATGGGTCTCGCGTCCGCGAATGGCGTAGGCGCCTCGATGACAGCATCCTCGTCAAGCCCGATTGCCAATGCACTGACACCATTGTACAGCGGGAAGTTTATGATGACATCCCTCATTACACGTGGAATATTGCTTGCCAGTTCTGCTGAGAAGTCATATTCGGAATGCTGCATCCTGGTGACGCCGAAGAATCTCCATCCGCTATCGTTTTTCAGGTACAGGTCAAAGCCGCCCCTGCCAGTGTCTGGCATGTGGTCCATTCTTGATATTGCGCTGTGCTTTCCCTTGATGTGGAAAGAGCCGCTGTCTGTCCTGAAACGAACCTGGCCACCCGCTGTATTGGACGACAGGATGAACGCGCCGCACTTATCCTTGGGCACCTTTGTCATCACGCCATTTGGATATTGCGTGACCTCGTCTGGCAGTTCATCTGGCAGGCGATGGTACTTGTGGTACTTGTCAAACCAATTGAAGCCAAGCAGCCTCATAGGTGCCTCGTAGGGCAGATGCCAGGCAATGCCATCACCATTTGCGGGAAGGTATGCCATGTTCTCATCAATTTTGCCGATTTCGTTGTCAGCCATGATTTTCTCCTTGAGTTTTCATAATAAAAGCATACAAAACAGGTGAAATATACAACAATGGTGGTATATTCTCAAACCAGGCAAAGCAAATATCGCATATTTATTCACATCAGGAGACATTATGATATACGATGTAGCCATAATCGGTGCAGGCGTGTCTGGGGCCTCGACGGCCTGGCAACTGTCCCACTACGAACTCAAGACAATACTGCTGGAGAAGGCGGCGGACGTTGGCTTTGGCGTGTCCAAGGCGAATTCAGGCATTGTGCATGGTGGCTTCCACCATCCCGTCAGCACATTGAAGGCGCAACTTGAAATACGCGGGAACCTGATGTTCGAAAAGTTGCAGCACGAACTTGGCTTCCCCTTCAAGCGCAGCGGCATTCTGGTTGTGGCGTTCAGCGAAGAGGAAATGCCCACGGTTAGGGCACTTTACGAACAGGGGCTTGCCAATGGCGTGACCACCATAGAAATGTGTGGCAGGGAGCGCCTGCTGGAACTGGAGCCGAAACTGAACAAGGAAGTGGTGGGTGGCTTCTACGCCCCTGGCGGAGGCACCATAGAGCCATACCGCTACGTGTTCTCGCTGGTGGAATCCGCTGTGAGAAACGGTGTCAACCTGATGTGCAATTGGAAGGCCGTCAAGGGCGAGCACAATGGCGAGTATTGGAAGATTTACTCCGAGGACGGCGGCGTAATAGAGGCAAAATACGTTGTCAATGCCGCTGGCCTGTATGCGGACGAGATATCCAGGGCATTCGGCGCAGAGAATTTCAAGATTCACCCCCGCAAAGGCGAGGAATATCTGCTGGACCGCTCAAGCCATGGCCGCCCCTCACACGTGATTTTCCCCGTGCCCTCCAAGCATTCCAAGGGCGTGCTTGTAATACCTACTGCGGAAGGCACTACCATGATTGGCCCCACCGCAGACCCTGTGGAGGACAAGGAGGACACGGAGACCACCAGCGACCATCTCCAGCGCATTCTGGGACTGGTGAGGAACATGGTGGATGGCATCAGCCCAAGGGACATCATCACGTCCTTTGCAGGACTGCGCCCAGTCCTGGACACGGAGGACTTCTACATTGAACCCTCCAAGTTGGTGCCATCATTCATACAGGTGGCTGGCATACAGTCTCCTGGACTGACTGCATCGCCCGCCATTGGCGAATACGTGAAGGATTTGCTGAAGGGCGAAGGACTGCGCCTTATGGAAAAGGCAAAAATCGAATACGATTTGGCGAAGAAGCACACAATACGCTCCGCCAGCGAAGCCGAGATAAACAAGCTGCACAAGGAAGATCCTGCCTGGACACATATCATCTGCCGCTGCGAGAAAATCTCCGAGGCGGAAATCATAGAGGCGGTGCGCAAGGGACATACCACGCTGGACGGCGTGAAATTCTACACACGTGCAGGAATGGGACGCTGCCAAGGCGGCTTCTGTTCAGCGAAGATAATGAAGATAATCAGCAGGGAAAGCGGCATTCCCATGGAAGAATTGACCAAGAGGGGTGGCAAGAGCCGTCTAATTCTGGGCAAATTGGGCGAATTGCCAGTGCAGTGCTAAAGGAGGTGGCATAGATGACATACGAAGAATATGATGTTGCCATTATCGGCGCAGGCGCGGCTGGCTTGAGCGCTGCCGCAGTCACCGCCGCGGCTGGACGCAGCACTCTTGTAATTGACAGGGAGGACTTCCCTGGCGGTATCCTGCGCCAGTGCATACACAATGGCTTTGGCCTGCGCTATTTCAAGAAGGAGTTGACAGGCCCTGAATACGCGGAAATGGTGGTGGAGAGGGCAAACCTGGCGGGCGCTAAATACGCACTTGGAAATACGGTCACCCAATTCACCAAACTGGGAGACAAATGCTTTGAACTGACCATGATGTCCGCAAAAGACGGATTGCGCAAAGTGCGTGCAAAGGCAGTTATGCTGGCAATGGGATGCCGCGAGAGGAATCGTGGTAACCTGGCAACGCCAGGCACCAGGCCCGCTGGTCTCTACACGGCAGGTTCTGCCCAAAGGCTGCTGAACATGGAAGGCATGCTGCCAGGCAAAAGTGCGGTCATAGTGGGTTCTGGCGATATCGGCCTCATCATGGCAAGGCGCCTGCGCTGGAGCGGCATCGAGGTCAAGGCCGTGATAGAGATTATGCCTCATCCATCAGGCCTGACGCGAAACGTGGTGCAGTGCCTGAACGATTTCAACATACCGCTGTACCTGTCCCATTCCGTGATAAAAATATGTGGCAAGGACCGCGTGGAAGGCGTGGACGTGGCACCGCTGGAACAGGGGCAGCCTGATGTGAAGCGTAAGTTCCACATTGACTGCGATACTGTGCTTTTCTCCGTGGGGCTTATCCCAGAAAACGAACTGGCCGTGCAGGCTGGTGTGGAATTGAATCCAGCCACAGGTGGTGCCTTGGTGGACGCTAATTACGAGACCAATGTAAAGGGCGTGTTCTCCGCAGGCAATGTGCTGCATGTGCATGACCTGGTGGACTTTGTCTCCGAGGAGGCAGGACGCGCGGCGGAACGCATGCTGGCGTACCTGGACGGGCGTGAGGAAGGCAAATCATGGCGCGTCAGCGTAGGCGCAAACCTGAAATATGCGGTGCCGACGGCGTACTTCGCCAACAGAAGCACCGTGTTCTCGTTCCGCCCATTGATAGTCACCAATGGCGGCGAACTTACGGCGGAACTGAACGGGCAAGTAATCTGGAAGAAGAAGTTGCCCTTTGTACGCCCAGCGGAAATGATTGCGGTGGAATTGCCCGCAAGCATGCTTACAGGCGGAGAACTGGTGTTCAAACTTGCAAAGGGGGAGTGATAATATGAGAAGGGAAATGATTTGCATCTGCTGCCCCAGGGGCTGCCGCCTGGTGGCTGAAAGGGAAAACGATAATGCCGAATGGGAAATCAGCGGCAACCAGTGCCCACGCGGTGCGACATACGCAATCCAGGAACTCACCAATCCATGCAGGGTGGTCACCGCCGTGGTCAAGACCAACAGCAACCAGATAATGTTCCTGCCAGTGAGGACGGACAAGCCATACCCACGCGAAGGCATAGCCCAACTGCTGAACACCCTCTACGGAATGACGGTGAATGTGCCAGTCAAGCGCGGCGATGTGCTGATACACAATGTGAACGGCACGGACATTGACGTCATCGCCAGCGAAAGCATAGAAGAATGACTTTAATGTGGGCGCCGAGCGGCGCCCACATTTGCCTACTCTTGCAGGAAATATTAGCTTAAATATACTTGCCAGTTATGCTCATTGGATTGGATTTGACCTGATCTGGCGTGCCCGTGGCCACTATGCGCCCGCCCTCACAACCTCCACCTGGCCCCATATCGACTATCCAGTCGGCTGTACGTATCACATCCAGGTCATGCTCAATGACAATGACGGTGGCGCCCTTGTCAAGGAGGCGTTTGAAGACTGCTAGAAGCGTCCGCACGTCAAGTGGATGCAACCCAATGGTGGGTTCATCAAATACGAATACCGAATCGCCCTGCCCCCGTCCCATCTCGCTGGCCAACTTCAGGCGCTGCGCCTCGCCGCCAGATAGTCCAGGTGTCTCCTCGCCCAGCGTCAAGTAGCCCAGCCCCAAGTCATGCAAGACTTGCAGGCGGCTTTTCACCAAAGACAGGTCATTGCAGGCCTCAAGCGCCTCATCTACGCTCATTGCCATAAGTTGTGGCAACGACACGCCCTTGCGCTTCACGGAGTACGCCGTCTTTGTGTAGCGCGAACCATGGCATTCGGGGCAAGGAATGTCCACATCTGGCAGAAACTGCACATCAAGGTTGATTTCACCTGTACCGTCGCATATCGGGCAACGCAAAGAGCCAGTATTGTATGAAAAATCACCAGCCTTGAGGTTTCGTTCCTTGGCATCAGATGTGCGGGCGTATATTTTCCGCAGTTCATCGTGGACATTCGCGTATGTCGCCACAGTGGAACGTATGTTGATGCCGATAGGTGTTGCATCGATAAGTTTAACCTGCCCTATTCCAGGCGCATCCACCGAGCGCACGTGTGCTGGAAAGACGCCACCTGATATCTTGGCCTCAAGCGCAGGAACCAGGCTTTCAAGAATAAGCGTGGTCTTGCCTGAACCCGAAACGCCAGTCACAACTGTCAATCTGCCTTTGGGAAAACTTACCACCAGTGGCTGCACAGTGTGTATGGCCGCAGTGGAAAGTTTGATGTTCTGCGCGGGCAAGTCAGCCTGGTCTCTGCTTGATTCTTGCAAGGAAGCAGCGCATTGTGCAGTCTTCAAGAATGGTCCAATCTGCGAGGCTGGGTTCTTTGCCACATCCTCTATCGTTCCCTGCGCAATGAGATGCCCGCCCTTTGCACCTGCCCCTGGACCCAATTCCACAAGCCAGTCGGCATGTGAGAGAACCTGAGTGTCGTGGTCCACAAGAAGAACGGAGTTGCCGTCAGCCACCAGGTCATCCATCACGCCAGTCAGTCCCTCAAGGTTGGATGGATGCAGTCCGATGGAAGGTTCGTCCAGGACATAGAGCACACCCGTTGTACGGTTTCTGACGGCGCGGGCCAGTTGTGTGCGCTGTCGCTCGCCAGTTGACAGCGTGGATGCCGCGCGATCCAGCGTGATGTAGGAGAGCCCCAGTTCAATCAGACGCCGTGAGGTATCGTGGAATGATTCGCAAATGCGCTCCGCCATTGGGCGCATGGTTTCTGGCAGAGACGCGGGAACGCCGCGCACCCATTCCTCCGCCTCGGCCAGCGTCATCTCGCATGCCTTGTCAAGCGAGATTCCACGCAGGAGAGGAGCACGGGCGCGTTCTGAAAGGCGCGTCCCTCCGCACTCTGGACAAGGTCCCTCCTTCAGGAATTTTGCTACACGCTTCATTCCTTTCTCGTCCTTAACGTTCTTCAGCGCGTTCTCCACCGTGTATATGGCGTTGAAGAATGTGAAGTCCATCTCTCCTGATTCGCCAGTCTTCATCTGATATACCATGTGATGCTTTTCTGGCGGGGCATGAAGGACTATGTCCCGCTCGCGCTCCGTAAGTTCACGCCAGGGCACGTCCGTTCGCACGCCCATTTCCCGTGCAATGTCCTTCATAAGCGACCACATTAGAGACTGCCATGGTGCCACTGCGCCCTGGTCAATGGTCAGCGAATCGTCTGGAACTAGGGAGGCCATGTCCACCTCGCGGACTACGCCCGTCCCCTCGCAGCGCTTGCATCCACCCTGAGAATTGAAGGCAAGTTCCTCCGCTCCAGGAGCATAGAAATGCTCGCCACATTGTGGGCAGACAAGTTCCCGCTCTGCCGCCACATCCAGTGTAGGCTCAAGGTAATGCCCATTTGGGCAGCGATGCGAAGCAAGGCGCGAAAACATCAATCGCAGCGAATTGAGGAGTTCCGTCATCGTGCCAAATGTGGAGCGGATGCCAGGTACGCCTGGACGCTGGTGCAAGGCAAGTGCGGCTGGCACATATCGCACATCGTCCACCTCAGCTCGTGTTGCCTGCGTCATGCGGCGCCGTGTATATGTGGAGAGCGATTCCAGATAACGGCGTGAACCCTCTGCGTAAATGACGCCCAGCGCTAGGGAGGATTTACCGCTTCCAGAAACGCCAGCCACGCCGACAATTTTCCCCAGCGGAATATCAACATCCACATTTTTGAGGTTGTTTTTCCGTGCCCCGCGCACCTCTATGGCCTGGGGCTTTCCTTTTATGTCATTGGCCATCACGGCCTCCTTTACATTGCCGATTCAAGTTGAATCATACAAGCCTTTATTACCAATACAGCATTAATGTAATAATCATGAAACAAAGCGCAAATAGCGGAAACCCATTCCAATCATCGTCCATTAGACACAAGTTTAAGATATGCTAAATTACCCCAAAATGAGCGATGTGATAAATAGGTAGGCAAACATGAAATACGACTACATCATCAGAGGCGCAACTTGCTATGGCTGCGGCATGGCGGCTGGCTTGAAGGGCAATGTACTGGTACTTGAGGAAAGCGTGGTGCCTGGCAGCGACTGGGCGCTGGGCTTTGACGCGGGCTACTGGGAAGAGCCACTTGTAACAAAGCCAGCCATTGACTTCAAGGAGGCGCTGCTCTCGCATCAGGCGCTCTCCGAAGACGGGCGTTTCTGTATTGGAGCATTGGCGCCCCTTATGGCAAAGTGGTGCCTTGACTACAATGTGCGCATAGAGTTCAGCTGCAATGTGCTGTCATACAATGCAAACACCATTTCAGTCATGGGCGTTGACGGGCAAAAGCAATATGAGACGGAACATTTCATCGATGCACGCCCCAGTGTGTTCAACAACAAGAAATACGCAACTGGCCTGGTGCTTTTCAAGGAAGCCTCGCTGCCCATGGGAGTATATGGGGACTTCATTCTCACGCCTGGCCTCATAGAGGGCGAATACTACATTGCGCTACCCCTGCCCTGCACTGAAAAATGGCCTGAGGCAAGGCTTGCGTTCCATGCGGCATGGGACAGAAGGCCACCAGCCCTGGAAAAGGCTCAGCTTCAGCTTATCGGCGTGCAATTCAGCTATGGCAATGCGCCGAACCCAGCCGCCGCAATTGAATATGGCTATCTCTGGAGCAGGGAGGTGCTGCAAAAATGAAATACGATGTGATAGTTGTGGGTTTTGGCAATGGCGGCATGACGGCGGCCATTGCGGCGGTGCGACAGGGTGCAAAAGTGCTGGTACTGGAACGCAGCACATACGCAGGTGGCACGCTTACAGGCGGCGGCGTAAATGGCTTCTATGGCAGGCATCCATATGGCTTGATTGCTGAATTGCAGAACACAAAGAACCTGTACTACAAGCAGCACTCATGTTCCAGCATTGAAGGGTGGAAAATCATTCTCGAAGACGAATTGTTCAAGGCCAATGGCCAGGTCATCTACAACGCCGTCTGCCAGGAGCTGCTGCTTCAGGACAAGCGCGTACTCGGCATCAAATGGGAAGACGAGGAAGGGCTGCACCAGGCAGAGGCGAATGTGATAATCGATGCAACGGCGGACGCCCGCATCTGCGAGCTAGCAGGCTGCAAATGCACACTGGGCCGTTCCATAGACAATAGATGCAACACATTCACCACCAGCATGCTTACAGCCAGGCAGGATAATGTTTTCGTCACCAACTTCGATGCAGGACGCATCAACCAGTATTCCAGCAAAGGCTACTATGAGGCAATAATCAACGGCCTCATCGACCATATAAAGGACAGCTTTGTCTCCGACACGGACACCGCACACTACCTGGCTGCCGCAGATGTCAGCGGCCTCCGTGAAGGCAAGCACATCGTCGCCGAGCAGACACTCACGCTGGCAGACTTCTTTGACGGCAAACTCAACAACTGCCCTGACCTTATTGGCTACGCACACAGCAACATCGACATACACGCCAACGACATGCCCCTTGAAAGCACGACTTTCCAGGATTGGATGATAGGCGCCTCCATGTGGGGCACGGAAGTGTGGTTCCCAATTACGCGAGGCTCCTTGGTGCCCCAGGGATACAAGGGGCTGCTGGTGGCGGGGCGCCACTTCGGCTGTGACCACGACTACGGCCAGGCAGTCCGTATGGGCGACCACATCGGGCGCATGGGCGAGGCGGCTGGCGTAATGGCGGCGCTTGCCATAGACGGCGATGTATTGGCTATACCAATGGATGATATCCTCTCCAAGATGGAGGACATGCCCAATCCCATGGGGGAAAACCGCTCTTTCATGGCATTGGATGACGACGAGATATTCACTGGCCTTTCATCGGATAAGCCAGGCTTCGCCATCTGGTCCGCACGATGCAGGCGCATTTTGGATAAATTGCACCAATGGCTCACACAGGCTGAGGACAATTCCATGCTGAAATACAATACGGCATTCGCCCTGGCACTGCTTGGGGACAATGCCGCAATTCCTGAATTGCTGAAGCTGCTTAACGCCAGGGACGAATACGCCCCCACCACAAGCCGCAAATACAACCACAAGCGTGGCTATGTGGCAGCATACCTGCTAGGAAGACTTGCCGCAAAGGAGGCTATGCAGCCGCTACTGGACGTCATTCGCGACAGAGACATGCAGGACAAATACGAATACCATACCCACGCCATAGCCGCTCTGGTGAAGATTGCCAATGCGCACCCTGAAACAAAAGACGCAATATACGCAGAACTCAAGGCATTGGCAAATGACAAGAATTGGTGCATTGAGGCGCGACTGAAAGGCACTCAGAGATATGTGCCTGTGGACGATGTCTTCCGTGAATACATCAACTACGTCATAAATGGGTAATTCCCCACTCAAAAGCCCAGATATTTAATGTGCAATTGGAGTGTGGACTGTGTACGGTGGACTGGAACTGCCTGGAAAGAATAATTACTCATTTATCCTTACGCAGTTCCTCACCTCTGGTAATAATTTTCCATAGTCCACTGTCATTTACACTTCAACAAAAGCCATGACTTTACCCTAATAGAGTATAGCGTGAACTGCCTGTGTATTATTTTGTGGCGAACCCAACAGGATTATTTCCGCTTGTCTAGTTCTCTGTCGCCATAACGTTCTTTATAGGAGCCGTCAATGCGTCTGTCAAAGATCGCGTAATCACCAGGAGTTTGCTTTTCGATGGTTTCGGGTTCTTCTCCTTCGCCCTTGTACGTGCATCCATTTTCGTCTGTTATTGTTGTAATCACTTTCCCTTGTTCACTTCTATCGTATGAATCTTCTTCAACTGGCGTATATGAAACGTCATTGCCTGAATTCGTATTATGTCCACTAGACATATCTCCCCAAATTGCTGGCATAAGGTATATTCCGAGTGGCACACCGACACAGACAATTAGCAATGACCACGGAGACATTCCGAAATAGAATAGAATAGTTGATACACCTGCTAGCAGAAGAGCTCGGAACAGCATAGAAAAGAATCGTATTTTGCGGTTGTTGAGCTTTGCGTAGCCGAAAACCAGCAGCACATGGAACAAATAAGGTATCACTAAAAGTAGCGTCACCGATATCCAGTTAGTAACGTTTTCGTCATACTTTCCTTTTACGTACTCAACCGTTTTCTCGGCCTTTAGAATGTACCATCGCAAAAATAGCACATAATATCGGATGGTATAGTGATGTACGTAATAGACTGTTTTTTTGAACTTGCCAGAGTTTTCGTCAAGTTCGTATTCAATCGCATTGTAATTTGAGTCCTGCATAAGCGTAAAACGGTTACGGTTAACTTTCCAGGCAGTGTAATCATCAACTTCTATTCTGTGTTTCGAGCGATATTCTGCAAGAACCAAATCTCTCACATTATGTGCGTTGTAATTGATGTGATCCACTTCAAGAAGCTTTTTGCTGACTTCAATGCCACCAAAAACCATCTTGAGTGTAGAGGAGTCACGCAGTTTACCGTAAGGGGATTTCTCCTTGAACGCGAGGAAATCCTTATTCTCTATATCCGCAAACTGCAAGTTTCGGTCGCCAGCTTCAACCAAAGCCAACAGCCAGGATTCAAAGTCGAGAAAAACATCTCTCAAAATTTGTTGCTCAGTTTCTTTGTCAATTCCCTGCAGACTGTTTTGCGACTTCATCAATTCCTCTGCAACATACAAGACCCTCCATTTTTCAACAGACAACTTTCCATCGTCTATGATTATTGCAGCATCCTTAATCGAATAACCAAACAACGGCAACACAAATGCCACTAAAAACAGTATCAGCATCAGCCTTTTCATTTCATCGTTCCTTTGTTATACATTCAAACGAAAGAGCCCACATTAATTCGATAAACACAGCAATCTCAAAACTGAACGTCAAACTAAAAAAAGCGGTTTCATGACATCTTAATGGAAGCCTACCAAGCGACCAAAGGAGATGTCATGAACCAATAGAAATGTATTATGTCTGTTTTTACACAGTTTGCAAGTTGAATACATGATAAAATCCACAAATATCCCATAACTTTTGTAATGGGCC